>DALYGI010000167.1:0-8797 GCA_031971595.1 Prochlorotrichaceae cyanobacterium CTOTU29312 | reverse complement strand
CACCGGGACACAAACAGGGCCGGGGCATACTCGCCGCCTTGGAAGAGGCTTGGGGCACTGAAGTTTTCCGCCATGATTTACCGGAATTACCAGGGTTAGATAATTTATTGGATCCCGATGGGGTGATCGCCTCTGCCCAAGCCCTGGCAGCGGAGACCTTTCATGCGGATCACACCTGGTTTCTGGTCAATGGCTCCACAGTGGGTATTATGGCGGCTATTTTAGCCATCGGGACGATCGATTCTGCCCCTGGCTCTACCCAGACTCCGCCGCAGATCCTCCTTCCCCGCACGGTGCATCGCTCCGCCATTACCGGCTTAGTCCTCAGCGGTGCCCAGCCTATTTTTTTGACCCCCGCCTACGATACCCAGTGGGATCTGCTCGCCCCCTTGGATGCGGAACGGGTCGCAGCCGGTTTAGCCCAGTCTCCAAACTGTGCGGCGGTTTTTCTGGTTTCCCCCACCTATGAGGGCCTTTGTGCCGATGTGGAAACGATCGCTAGTCTCTGCCATGCCCGACAGATCCCGTTGATTGTGGATGAAGCCCACGGAGCCCATTTTGGCTTCCATCCCAACCTACCCCCCCGTGCCCTCGACTGTGGGGCCGATGTGGTGATTCAATCCACCCATAAAACCTTGGGAGCCTTGACTCAAGCTGCTATGCTCCATCTGAAGGGATCCCGCATTGACCCCCAACGGTTACGATCGGCCCTGAACTTACTCCACACCACCAGCCCAAATTACCTACTCCTGGCCAGTCTAGATGCGGCACGGTACCAGATGGCCACCGCCGGGGAACAACTTTGGGATCAGGTCTTAGCCGTGGCCCAGCAGTGTCGGACGGCTTTAGAACAGACTCAAATCCCTTGCTTAAACCCCAAGCAACTCCCTCTACCCGTTCACCACTGGGATCCCAGCCGCATCACGATCGCCACGGCACCATGGGGACTCACGGGTTTTGAAGTGGATGAATACCTGGATCAACAGACCGGCGTATTGGCAGAGTTAGTGCAGATCTCTCGATTAACGTTTCTCTTTGGTCTGGGACACACCCCCGCAGACAGCGATCGTTTAGTGGCCGCCTTAGCTAGCCTGCCAGTTCGACCAGGGACATCTAAATTCAGCCCAGCCAGAGAACCCTCTCTAGATCTCTCTGACCTGCCGGAGATTGTGACTCCCCCCTGTTCCCCCCGTGCAGCCCAGTTTGCCGAGCAGGAATCGGTGCCCCTAGAGGAAGCGATCGGGCGAATCAGCGCCTCCCTCGTCTGTGCCTATCCACCGGGAATTCCGCTGCTGTTGCCTGGGGAATGGATTTCCGCCACGGCGGTGGCTAACCTCCAAACCCTTTGCCAAAGTAAAGCTACCCTCATCGGACTCCCGGAGAGTGAAGGGCATAGGCTAGTTGTCCTCAAGTCTTAAAGCACTAAGCAACAGGGGTTAGGAGCGTTTCCGCCCGGTATCGTCCTTGGGACGAGCTTTACTCACGCGCATTTGACGGCCTAACCATTCCGCTTCGTTTAATTCCTCAATGGCTCGATCTTCGTGGGCATCTTCTTCCATATCAATAAAAGCAAACCCGCGCTTGCGTCCAGTTTCTCGATCGAGGGGTAGACTGACTCGCTTCACTGGCCCATATTCAGCAAAAACCTCCTTTAAGTCCTCCTCCGTTGCTTGAAAGGATAGGTTACCCACGTAAATCGTCACAATATGCTCCCAAACCAATACATAAAACTTCTGGTTATCATATCGAGTCATTTGACAAAAACGAGGTTAACTAGAATACAAACTTACGAATCTTTAAAATTCTTGCTTCTTACGGATGGGGCAGAAATAGAAGGGAATGATGGATCCTCCGTTGTCTCCTGGCCCCCATAACCTGAGGGGGAATAGGGCAGGGAAATAAAAAATAACCATCTGGAAATAATTTGGGCTAGTATACGCTGAACCCCCAGCGATCCCGTCTGGAATACTGGCGATTGGGATCCTCCTCATTCTGTCCTCTGGGCACCTCAGGCAGCATAAATCGAGCAATCCTTATGACTCATAAGATGTACCGTGTTGAATTTGAGCCCTCTGAGTTGGAGCAACTCTTGAAGGTGCTTTATGAGCAAACCGTCCTTCAGGATGAGGCGGCTATTCGGCTCATTGCTAAAATTAATTCTGAAGTCCATTCCCAAAGTATACTCAATGCCAATGGACAACAGCCCGAATCAGATCATGCTTTCGATATTAAAATGATGACCGCAACGGAAACCTATCATCGTCATCGTACCGATCGTTTGGGGGGGCGTTTAGGAAACTTACCCCGGAGCAATTTTGTAGAATCTTCACAATTTCCAGAATCTTCACAATCTTCCATGGTTTTAAATAAGATTGCAGAGTCTCTGGAGTCCATAACTGCTCATCTCAACCAGGATCATCCAGAGTCTTTAGGGTTTGCGCCTTGTTATCAGCAACTTGTGGTCTTTCGGGATGCTCAAGCGGGGAGTTATTGGTATCAGGTAAACTCCCAAAAACAAATGATTCCCATCGCTGCTCGGGCCTTGACCTGTCGGGTACAATCCATCGATCTGAGTCGGGAAAAATCAGGGAAATCTAACATTAACTTATCGGTTCAGGCTGATAAATTATATCGCTTGCGTATTCCCTGTAAGAGTGTATTTTGTAAAACTCTCATTCTAGGTTTGGCCAGTTTATCCCCCACCCAATTACGATCGCCCCTCACGATCGAGCCGGTTCGGTCTTCGGAGGGTCAATCTGTAACCTGTAAACTTTACCAACGGGGGGCTGTCCTGCGGCAGAGTGCCCCATCCAACGTCCATTGGCCCACGGTGATCCAGAATTTACAACACAAATTGGCACAGATTCAGGATTCAGGGATTCAGGCAGGAGGGTTTAGGTCTGGAAACACTGATGAAATTTACGAAATGGATGCGATGTGAAACTATGCGATGTGAAACTATTCTTAGATCTCAGATCTCCGGTTTCTTGCAGAATAAAGCCCACTCTCTTGATGCGATGTCCCAGAAACCGGGAATCTAGGTTGTAATTTCTAATTGCAGCGCTCCGCCAGTTCTAGCCATCGCTCCGTCCCCCGATCGATTTCGGTGTTGAGTGTACTCAGTTGTTCGGTCATGCGTTGCAAAACGGTAAAATCGTTGGGCGGGGCTTGGTACAGTTGGCGCTCTAACTGTGCTTTTTCTGCTTCCCACTGGGGAATAGAGATACCTAATTGTTCGTATTCTTTCTGCTCTTTATAAGACAATCGCTTAGATTGATTGGTTTTGGTTTTTGGAGGGGGAGATTTTAACTCCGCTTGATCTGGGGACATGGATTGAGTAGAGGCCGAAAGTTCTTCTGCCTTTTTGTTTTCTTGTTTGTCCTCTAAGTAAAGGGAATAGTTGCCCGTGTAGGTTCGGATTTTGCCGCCAGATTCAAAGATAAAGAGGGTGTTAATGGTGCGATCGAGAAAGTAACGATCGTGGGAGACAATGATCACACAGCCGTTAAATTCTTCTAGGTATTCTTCCAGAATAGCTAGGGTTTGTACATCTAGATCATTGGTGGGCTCGTCTAAGATTAGAACATTGGGGGCTTCCATTAAAACCCGCAGCAGAAATAAGCGCCGTTTTTCTCCTCCAGAAAGTTTCTGAATAGGGGCATATTGTTGGTTCGGGGAAAACAGAAAACGCTCTAACATTTGAGAGGCTGTAATCACACTACCATCTTTCGTTTTCACCAACTCCGCCACATCCTTGAGGTATTCAATCACCCGTTGCTCACCTTTTAAACTCAGGTCATCGGAATGTTGATCGAAGTAGCCAATGTGGATGGTACTGCCCCGTTCAATGCAACCGTAATCCGGTTCTAGTCGTCCGGTAATCAGGTTAACTAAGGTTGATTTGCCCACGCCATTGGGGCCGATAATGCCAATCCGATCGTCTGGGTTAAAAATATAGGTAAAGTCTTCAATAATCACCCGATCGTCCCATTTCTTGCCAATGCCTTCCACCTCAATTACCTTCTTGCCAATGCGCCGCCCGATGGTGGAAATGTCAACTTTTCCTTGAGTTTCCTTAAAGGTTTTATCCTGCATCTCCATAATGCGATCGATGCGGGCTTTTTGTTTCGTACTCCGGGCTTTTGGCCCCCGTTTAAGCCATTCCAATTCCCGTCGGAGTACCCCCGCGTGTTTACGCTGACTGCTGGCAATGGAGTCTTCTGCTTCTGCTTTTTTCTCTAAATAGTAGCCATAATTACCACTGTAACCATACAAATCTCCCTGATCGATTTCGAGAATTCGGGTGGTGACCTGATCTAGAAAATACCGATCGTGGGTGATGAGTAAAACCGCTCCTCGAAAACGTTTGAGGTAATCCTGTAACCACTCCACGGATTCCGCATCTAAATGGTTCGTGGGTTCATCCATCAGTAACGCATCTGGATCGGAGAGGAGGGCCGCCGCCAGAGCAATCCGTTTACGATACCCGCCCGATAGATCCCCCACACGGGCTTCAAAATCTTGGATACCTAGCTTACTTAAAATCACCTTAGCTTGAGTTTCTAAATCCCAGGCTCCTGCCGCTTCAATGCGATCGGAAATCTGGGACAGTTGAGCCATTAAGAGGTCTAATTTCTGGGGATTCCCCTGATCATGAAAGTGAGCCAATTGATCAGATAAATGCTCATATTCCCGGATTAAGGCCATCTGCTCTCCCGCTTGGGCAAAAACCTGATCTAAAACCGTGCTATCTTCCTCTAATTCTGGCTGTTGGGGCAAATAAACCATCTGGGAACCGGAATGCCGCCACAGTTCCCCCCCATCGATCGGCTCTAGCCCCGCAATCATTTTTAAGAGGGTGGATTTTCCTGATCCATTGGTGCCAATTAGACCAACCTTGTCCCCAGTTTCTAAACTAAAACTAGCTTCTTTTAAAATTTGTTTAATTCCAAAGTCTTTTTGAATAGATTTTAAGCTGAGGAGAGTGGTCATAGCTTCTAATGTTTACTGTTTACTGTTTAACGTTTAAGTTTAAGGTCTAAGGGTAATCTCTAAGCGATCGAGTTTCCAGTGTTGAGTTTTGAGTTTTGAGTTTTAAGTTTTAAGTGTTGAGTTTTGAGTTTTGAGTTTCTAGGATCTAAGCGATCGAGTCCATAATACCCATAATCGTGGGAGTTTTCTGGTTCATCCGACGAACCCCTTGAACCATAACCTTAACCAATTGACCATTTTTCCGGGTAATGCCACAACTCAATTTGATCGTCAGCGTCGTTCCCCGTAGACAATTTTCAATAGCAGTTTGCACCTCATTACGATCTTCATAGGCAATTAAGCTGGAAATGGATTGCATCCGTAATAATTCTTCCGTACTGTAGCCCATTAAGCCACAGAGCCGTTTATTGACCTGGATAAACCGATGATCCTGAAGGATAAAACCACCGATCAGGGAACCATTCACCAACTCATCCCAGTTTTGTTGATGGGCCTGTACCTGGGCCCTCGCCTCCTCATTCTCATGAAGAACCCGATGGATTTCCATCACTAAGGCCGTCTGATGGGCGATCGTCCAGGCCAGGTTGGTTTCTTCCTCCGTAAAGTAATACCGCTCTGGGTGGGTGAGGGTTAAAATCCCCACCAAATGCTGATCCCGCAGCATGGGCAGACAAAGGGCCGATCGCACCACATAGGGCTGATCCGGAAAATCAATCCAGCGGTTATCCGATCGGGTATCTGGAATTAAAACCGAGGTCAGGTTTTTGGCCACCCAGCCCGCTAATCCCTTTTGTAAGACTTTACCCACCAAATCTAAGCGTTCATCCTCGGTGGTTCGTTCCCGGAGCAACAGATAATCTTGAATAATCAGATCCCGTGAAACCAAAAAAATACTTCCGGTTTCTGCCCCCGTAATTTCTAGGGTGTATTGTAAACATTGCTTCAGGGTTGCCTTGGTCAGCACTCGCCCCGTAGCCGCCTTAGAGAGGGCCGCTTGATCCCGAAACCATTCCACCTGCCGATGATAGGCCGCATTCATGGCCCGCAGGTATTCTGCCTCCTCTTGGAGGGTTTCCAAGGTGTTCGCAACGTCAACCGGCACCTGCGGGGCCCCTTCGATCGCCTGTTGAACGGTAAACTGAGAGAGGGACACCAAACCGCGTAACAGTTGCAAGTCTCGCTCGGAGGTCAGATTATTTCCCAGCAAATAGTCTAAAGAGTGGTTTAACTTTTGTAACTCTTCGGCTAAGGCGGACTTCAACACGAATTGGGGGTTGCTAGTATAATCCGATTCTTGAGCAGAATAGGTGTTCATGGGATTTTCAGGGGCATACGGGGAATGATAACTGTTTCCACTCTACCGGAGATTTTTATGAAAGCAATTTGGATTAATGAACAACTCGATCCCTCAGGTATTCTTTATGCTTGCATCGCCTGCACCGATGAGCAACAGGCCCAGGATTGTTACCAGTCTTTTCAAGACAATTTGACCCCAGAGCAACGATCCCAGGGGTGGCAGGTTAGACTGCGCTCTGTCCAGTCTTGGGATGAGGTACCCGTCTCCGCCCTGAAACTGAACTAGGGCCGGAAAAGCCTGGAAACTCTTGAACAAGCTGCCAGCCCGAAAACAAGCCGCTAGCGAACTAGCTAACCAGGAAAATAGATGAAAGGCTGATCCTAACCAGTATAATGATTTCCTGCCAAACCAGAACGATCGGGAGAAAGAACAGGCTTAGACTCTACTTAGACTAGCCTTAATTTCTAGCGTCCAATGGTTGCCCATAATACCTACTATTAAGATCTTTGGAGAAAAGTTGAATGACCGAGGCTCCTTTATTACTGAGAGCGGCACGAGGGGAACAAGTTCACCGTCCTCCGGTGTGGATGATGCGTCAAGCTGGGCGCTACATGAAAGTGTACCGGGATTTGCGGGATCAGTATCCGTCCTTCCGGGAACGATCGGAAAATCCTGACCTGGCCATCGAAATTTCACTGCAACCCTTTCGCGCTTTTCAGCCCGATGGAGTCATCCTCTTCTCCGATATTCTGACTCCGCTGCCAGGGATGGGCATCCCCTTTGATATTGTGGAAAGTAAAGGCCCCATTTTAGATCCTCCCATCCGTACCGCCGAACAGATTGAAGCGGTGCATGAACTGGATCCCGATACGGCGACCCCTTTCATTCGTCCTATTTTTGAAACCCTGCGTAAGGAAGTGGGCAATGCGGCTACGGTGTTAGGGTTTGCGGGTGCGCCCTGGACGCTGGCGGCCTATGCGGTAGAAGGCAAAAGCTCGAAGGACTACAGCACCATTAAGGGCATGGCTTTCACTGCTCCCGAATTACTCCACAACCTGTTAGGGAAAATTGCGGATAATATCGCCCGCTATATCTGCCACCAAATTGACTGTGGGGCGCAGGTGGTTCAGTTGTTCGACTCTTGGGCGGGACACCTCAGCCCCATGGACTACGATACCTTTGCCCTGCCCTATCAGCAGCGGGTGGTGCAGCAGGTGAAGGCAGTACACCCAGACTTTCCCTTGATTTTGTACATCAGTGGCAGTGCGGGTGTGTTAGAGCGCATGGCCAAATCCGGGGTGGATATTGTTAGCGTGGATTGGATGGTGGACATGGCGGAAGCTCGCCAGCGGTTAGGGTTAGACGTAAAAGTACAGGGGAATATGGATCCCTGTGTGTTGTTTGGCTCCCAACAGACCATCCGCGATCGTTTGGTGGATACGGTGCGGAAGGCGGGTAAAACGGGTCATATCCTGAATTTGGGCCATGGAATTTTACCGAAAACCCCAGAGGAAAATGCGGCCTATTTCTTTGAAACGGCGAAGCACATTCATGAAATTGCAGGCTAGGGATTGCCCCCTTGCCCCATCTGGTGACTTCTGAGATGCTCCGCCCCCCCCCTTTGACTACAGCGACCTGGATTACCCTGGGCCGAGCCCTGGGAGCCCCGGTGTTGCTCTGGAGTTTGCAGCAGCCCGAACCCCTGAGCCGCTGGTGGTCTTTGGGGATTTTTCTAGGGGTTTCCCTCACGGATTGGCTCGATGGCTATGTGGCCCGCCGCTTTAACCAGGTGACGGATCTGGGTAAACTTCTGGATCCCTTAGTGGATAAGCTTTTGGTGTTAGCTCCCCTTCTGGCCCTCCTCGATCGGGGGGTGGTGCCTGCGTGGGGAGTTTATTGCATCGTGGCTCGGGAACTCACGATCGCGGGGTGGCGTAGTCGGCAAAAGGAAGTGCAGGGGGCGAACCTCTGGGGAAAGGCCAAAACAGTCAGTCAAATCCTCGCCATTGCCCTCTTGATCGCCCCACTGCCCCTTACCCTACAGCCCTGGATTCAGGGTTCCTTCTACCTTGCGGTGGGGTTAACGATCGTTTCGGGTCTGATCTATCTAATCCCTGACTCAAAACGCGACTCCAGATTGTGAAGAATTAATGTCCCCTGGTTATCGAATGTAGCAAAGATAACCAATTTATTTAAAGATTCTGTGAAGCAACCGTATTTAGACGGAAAAAACCTAAAACCTATCTTAAGCTAGTTTGCAATGTAACCTTTCGGCAAATTGAGGTGCGTCCCTATGTCTCGCTCTACTGGTACCCTCCCCGATCGACTCCGCAAGCTTACGGCTGAGGATTACTTAAGTCTGCGTTCCATTGACAAGTTACATTTGGTGACCTGGCTCAAGCAAGAACAATGGCAAGAAGTCTATCAATTTGCAGCTAGCCTGGCCACCCAAAACTAGGGCGTGTCATCAATTAAATAGGTTGACTTTTAAGGTATAATGTGCATTAC
>DALYGI010000166.1:0-8805 GCA_031971595.1 Prochlorotrichaceae cyanobacterium CTOTU29312 | reverse complement strand
GTGAGAAAAAATGAGCTTTTCTTGCAAATTAACCATCAAATTCATGAATCCCTCAATTTAAATTATACTCTGGCGGCGATCACGCGGGAAATTCGACACTTTCTCGCCACCGATCGGGTTGTGGTTTATCAATTTAAGTCGAACTGGAGCGGAACGATCGTTGCGGAATCCCTGGAGGAGGGTTGTCAGTCCTTATTAGGCAAGGAAATTCGGGATGAGTACTTTGCAGAGCATTTAATTGAGCCCTATCGCAATGGTCGCATTCAGGTTACGGATAATATTTATGTGAGCAATCTGACCGGCTGCTATATTAATTTATTAACCCAAATTGAAGTTAAGGCCCTGATTGTAGTTCCCATTGTGATGGGCAATAAACTCTGGGGATTACTCTCTGCCCAAAGCTGTAATCGGGTGCGCCATTGGCTGCCGGAAGAAATTACCATTCTTCAGGAATTATCGAGGGAAGTTTCCTTTGCTATTCGTAATTCCACCCTCTACGAAGTCGCTCAAGAAAAAATTCATTCCTATCAACGGGAACAGTCCATTCTCGATCGCTATGCCCTCCAACAAGCGGCGGTGGCAACCCTCAGCCATACGGCCATCCAAGCTGCCGATTTTACCAGTGTGTGTCAACAGGCGGTGGAATTAATTAGTGAGGTATGCAAAGTCGAACTGGTGGCTGTGTTAGGTCTTCTCTCCAATCAAGCAGCTTTAGAACTTCAGGCGGGGGTGGGTTGGCCCGCAGCATGGGTCGGACAGGCCCAAACCCAAGCCCTTCCCAATGAAATTTGTGGCTATACCCTAGGGGTTAATGCGCCGGTTTGTTTTGAGGATTTATTGGTAGAAACTCGGTTCCGGGGTGGGCCCATGTTCCACAATCAACATATTGTGAGCGGCATGAGTACCACCATCCAAGGTAAGGGATCAACCTATGGGATTTTAGGGGCTTTTTCTACCTATAAACGTCAGTTTGAACCGGATGATTTAGACTTTTTACAAGGGGTTGCCAATACCTTAAGTATGGCCCTCAGCCGTTTTGAAACAGAACAACAACTGAGTCAGTTTTTTGATCTGTCCCATGAGATTTTCTGCATCCTTACCCTAGAACGATCGATTCTGAAGATCAATCAACATTTTATGGATTCCTTAGGCTATCGATCGGAGGATATTCTCAATCAGGACTTACTGAAATGGATTCATCCCCAGGATCAAGAGGAATCACAGATTGCTTTTTATAATCTCAACTCTGGCTTTAGTATTCAAAATTTGCAAAACCGCTATCAACAAAAAAATGGTAATTATATTTGGTTGGAATGGACAGCAGTTAGTTCTCAAGATAATCTGATTTATGCCGTTGCCCGCAACATCACCGAGCAGAAAAAGTGGCAACAGGCCTTACAGCAAAGTTATAAATCCCTCTCTGACTTTAAGTATGCCTTGGATCAATCCTCGATCGTTTCCATCTCTGATCCTGAAGGAATTATTACCTATGTGAATGATAACTTCTGTGAAATTTCCGGTTATAACAAAACAGAACTAATTGGACAAAATCACCGCATTGTCAATGCCCATTATCACGCCTCTACGACCTTTGAGGATTTATGGCGAACCATTAATCAAGGCAAGGTCTGGCGATCGGAGGTTAAAAATAAGGCAAAAAATGGCCACTATTTCTGGTGTGACACCACGATCGTTCCCTTTATTGATCACGAGGGAAATCCCATTCAACATGTGGCCATTCGCAAGGATATTACGGCTCGGAAACAGGCGGAATACGCCCTCAGTAATCTAGCTAAAACGGCCGGTGTGGGGGAAGATTTCTTTCAGGTTTTAGTGGAATCCCTAGCCACTACCCTAGAAATTCCCGTGGTCTATATCTCCGTTCAGCACTCGGAAAAACAACACGAATTTCCAGTCTTGGCGATGGTATCTCCCTCCCCCGAAATTTGTCCCCTAGATCCCTTAAGTAAATTGGCGACTGCCGAAGATTGGTTTGAAAGCGATCGGCTGAGTGCGAGTCATATTCTAGTGCGGAAATGGAACTGTTCCCATTGTGTGCGCTTACATTTACGATCGAGTACCGGCAAAATTTGTGGCTATCTAGGATTAGCGAGTCCTAGACCCTTAAACCTCAATACCTTCGATCAGGAAATCTTACAGGTATTTGCCTCCAGAGCCGCTACGGAATTGGAACGACGGGCCATTGATTTGGAATTACAGGAATTAACCGCAGACTTAGAACGGCGGGTGGAAAAACGCACCTTAGAACTACAGGAAGCCAAGGAATTAGCCGAAGCAGCAAACTCTGCTAAAAGTGAGTTTTTAGCCCGAATGAGCCACGAAATTCGGACTCCGATGAACGCCATTTTAGGGATGATTTATCTGTGCTTACAAACCTCCCTCAATGAAAAGCAGCAGGATTATTTAAACAAGGTTCAAAAAGCCGGAAATTCCCTGCTAGAGATCATTAATGAGATTTTAGATTTTTCTAAGATTGAAGGAGATCACTTAAAGCTAGAAATCATTGAGTTTAATCTCCAAGATCTCTTAGCAGAAATTCTAGGCTTATTAGAAATTAAAGCCAATCGGCAGGGCTTAGTTCTCACCCTTCAAGCTTGCACCCCCCTCTCCCCCATCTACCGAGGCGATCCGACACGCTTACGTCAGATTCTACTCAATTTAATTGGCAATGCTTTGAAATTTACCCCCCACGGATCGGTGACTATTCTTGTAGAAGAACGATCGTTTGTTTCAAGCTCTAGCCAACGTAATTCTAGCCAATGTAATTCTGGTCAACTTAATTCTGGTCAACTTAATTCTGGTCAATGTGGCTCTAGTCAGCATAGCTCTGGCTCTGGTCAATGCGGGCCTAGTCAATCTAATACTTATCAATGTAATTCTGATCAACTTGATTCTAGCCAACTTAATTCTGGTCAATGTGAACTCTATTTCCAGGTTAAAGATACCGGAATCGGCATTTTGCCAGAGCATCAAGCCTCTATCTTTCAAGCCTTTCAACAGGCCGATGGCTCCATTAGTCGGCACTATGGGGGCACTGGTTTAGGTCTGGCCATTTGTAAGCGCCTGACGGAACTCATGGGCGGGAAAATTTGGTTTGAAACGGAACCCGGAGTGGGCAGTAACTTTCAATTTACGATCGTTTTAGAGCGTCCTGAACGAGTACGGGGAACCAATCAAAGCGATCGACCCCTGAACCTAGACAGCCTCAAAGATGGTTGGAATTCCTATTCCGTTGCTGCACCCCTACACCCCCTCACGGGCAGTCGCGTTTTACTGGTAGAAGAGAATGGCATTAACCAACAATTGGATGTGGAGTTATTGCAGCGCCAAAATGTCATTGTGGATTGTGTCCATACGGGCCATGAAGCCTTAGAAACCATTAAAAATCAAGCCTATGATCTGGTACTCTTGGATCTACACATTTCCGATTTGGATCCCTGGGAACTGGGTCAGCAATTGCGGGTTATTTCTCCCCGGTTGCCCATCCTAGGCATGAGTACCAACCCCCTCGATGGCGATCGTATTGATGAACATCCCGATCATGCCCCTAACAATGCTGCTAATAATGTCACTAACAACCTAGGAATAGGCATCAACGCCCACCTCCTCAAACCCCTGAATCCCGTGGAATTTTATAAGATCCTAGCCCACTGGCTCAATCCTCAGATTCGACCCTTAGATTCTGGCTTGCAGCTTGTGCCTACGGCTCCCCCTGCTAATTTTAACTGTCAAAAAATCCAGGATTTGCTAACAGAACTCATTGTTTTAGTAGAATCTGATGTGGTGGCGGCTCAGGAAAAAGAAGAAGAACTAGCTAACTATCTTCACGCCTCGCCCCTGCAAGTGAGCTATCACAAAATCCAAGCGGCCATGGATACCTTTGACATGGATCAAGTCATGGCGGAATTACAATCCTTAAAGCAGCAGGTTGATAGCTATTGTGTCCAATATTGCCCCAGGGAATTGAGAAAAGTCTAGAGTCTAGAAGATTAAGGCAGCGTAGAAAGCCCCTTAGGATTCCGCCTTACTGGCGATGGCCCCCACCGTGCGTAAAACCTCACTTAAAACCACCGGAGACACTTCCCCTAGGGGCAGGGCCGCTTGCACACTGGTACTGCATTGGGGATGAAGCCCCGCCACAAAATAGAGATCCTCCAAGGGCATTACTTCCCCCCACCCCTGAAAAGAAACGATCGCTGTGAGGTCGGCTTGGGGAAAGGATTTGCAGTAGGCATAGGAAAGGGGATGCCACCCCGTATTTTTGAAAATAGCCGAGGCAATTAACGCGGGGGGACTGGCCCCGGCAAAGCGCTGAATCAGGGTTTTCCCCTGCTCCTCTGGCACCAAACCGAATACCGTGCGGGCTAACTGACTAAAGGGCGGCACAATTTCGTAGTCGCTGAGCAGTTGCCCCCAGTCCTGCAATTGGGCGGTACTCAACTCTGCGGGGTGAACAATGCCCACCTCTAGGGCTGTAGGCACTTCAATTTCCTCATCCCTGCTGTCTCCATAGGTGCCGTCCTCCGTAATCCGAAAGGAGAGCAGCGGTTGATCCCCTTGGGGCTCATACCCCCCCCAAATTAAGCGTCGGGCTAGGTTCAGCAAAACCGGATGCCCCAGAATATAGGTTTCAAATTCCGATCGTGCCCAGTGCCGTTGGTCAATCATGGCCCGCTCTAGCCGTTTAGCTTGGAGCGAAACCACCTGCCCTAGGGTTTTCTTCAGGGTTTTCCAATCCTCTAGGGCCGCCTCCGCCAAGGTACGATCGTCCTGTTGGGTGGGGCGGGGCAAAGTGGCTTTGAGTTTATTTTGGGGATCCCGGATGAGGGGCTTGAGATCCGCCGAGAGAACCACTTGGAACTGCCGAGATCCGTAGTCATAAATTTTACTGCCCTGGGCATTCAACCCACAGTCCGGCACAATTCGATCCGCCAGTTGCTCCTCCGTCAGCCCCCGTTCCTGGGCAAGGGCGGCCATACAGTCCATGGCCTTGGTTTTCAGGGACTTAAACTGAATCCGCTGGGCAATGGCATGAATTTGCATTAACGCCGTTTCCGTACCGATCGCCTTGAGGCAGTCTAATCCCACACCGGCCCGCTTGTGGTTCCCTTCCCCTGGCCAGGTTCGCACCAAAGGGGTCAGCTTTAACACCGTGCCATCATTGCCCAACAGCCCCAGGGTGAGCAAAGCCCACTGCTCCTTGGGGGGAGCCCCCACCCCTAGCCACCGCTCAAATAATTGCCAGGCAAAGTCCGCCAGCAGGGCTGAGGAGAAGTGTTGTTTCAAGCAGGTAATCAACCCATGGGGATGCTCCAGGGAACTCTGCCGACAGGCTTGCAGCACCCTTTCCATTTGCGATCGGGAAAACGATCGTTCCTGACCTTGGCTATTCAGCCCTCGCAGGGGCGTTAAGTCCCCCGGATCCAGCCATTTGGGGAGTTTACTTTTACCCAACTGAGCCGCCTCAAACTCCGCTTGCAGATCTGGGGGCAGAGTCTCCGGCTCGAAGGGGGGGAGGGTCTTCTCCGTCCACAACTTCGCCAACTCCGCCTGAACCGCCTCACTCCAGGTTTCCGGTTGTAACTGCTCCGCGATCCAGGCCCGCATCCACTCCCCTTCCCCCCGTCCCACCTGGCGCTGCAAATAGGTGTAGGTTGCCTCTGGAATTTTAGCCTGGCCCGCTAAACTGCCCAACAGACCCGCCATTGCCACCTGGGAATGCTCCATTAACCATTGGGACGCGAGTTCGGCAGTACTAGGCTGTTGAGTAAGGGCAAGTAAGGTGGGAGCCGCTTCCGGGGCAACGATCGCCACCAGTTGACGCATTAGAGCCCCAATATCCTGCTTACGGCTGAGGGTCAGTAGCGTTTGAACGATCGGCCCAAAGCCTTGATATTCAGTGTGAGCCAGCCAGCCCTTCAGTTGATGATTGGCATTGACCAGCAGGTTCAGCCGTTGCATTTCAAACGCCACCCGTTCCGGATCCGCCAGGCCAAAGAGCAACTCCTGGGGGCGGGTTTTGCGGTGAGTGACACAATCCCCCGGTCGCATCCACAGCCCTCGGTACAGATTTTGATAACTCTGCTCAGACCAGGTAGACACCACCTTTTGCAACGCTTCCCCAAAGCCCCCCAGACTAGCCGCCAGGTAATACACGGTCGGGGTGAGATTAAAATAGGCCAACGTCCAGGGCGTTCGTTCTAGCACAGCCCCCGTCAATTGCCGACACCGATCGCGCTCCGCCTCCGTTAAATAGGGTATAGCAGCCCCCTGCCACCCCAACACCAGCGCCCTAGCGATCGTCTCTTGGGCAAACTGAATTTGAGTAGCGGGGTCAGCATAGGCGGAGGGGATAGACGTAACCGGAATTTGGGTCGGATCCAGAATCCAAGCCACGATCGTTTCCGGGCTAAAAAAGTGCAGGAGGGGCACCATCAACTCAGGGCAAGCGCTCCAGTGGGTTTCCCCCAGAGCCGTCAGAGCTTCCGCCTCCGAAGGGGCCGATCGGTGACAGGCCCCCGCCTCCAACGCCTCTTCCAAGTTCGTGATCATCGTTTGGGAAGAAAGCGCCCAACTGGCTAGCGGTCGGGGAGAGGTCATCGCCAGAAACCAAAACTGGGCCTCCTCCAGGGACAACGATCGGGGAATCTTCAACCCTTGCCAGTAGTAGTGATTGACAATTCTCGGCTGTCGTTTGAGGGCGGCAAGCAACTTTTCTGGCTCAAAGGGTCTAGCCGCCGGTAGGGACAGGGGCGTTAACTCCCGCCAGGTTGCCCAAAACCAATCCTGAGGATCCAGAGGCAACGATCGGGGGTGGGGGGTCGGCATGAGAGGAGGCATATCCCAAGTTCTCCCTAAGGCTTTGAGGGTGTTAGCATCATAACTTATGGGCAAGAGAGAAGAGAAAATCCAGAGCTTTCTTAGACTGTTGTGCAGCTTGCTGATAGAAATCAGATCTCCGGTTTCTGTTGGTTTTTCCTCAAGCTTCTTAGACTTCGTTAAAGAAGAAACCGGAGATCAAAATGATCAAAACGATCGCTCTTAGGTCTCAGATCCCTGGTTTCTTATCGATAAAAAGCCAAGATTAAACAACGAAGACCAGAGAAACCAGGGATCTCGATCGCACCCCCCCAGAACCACCAGAACCCCGGTTTCCGTTGGTTTCATTTAGAGATTGTTAGACTACGCTGAAGAAATCGGGGAGCAAAAAACGATCGCTCTTAGGTCTCACATCTCACGGATCCCTGGCTTCTTCTCGATAAAAAGCCCACACTGATCAATGAAAACCAGGGAAACCGGGGATCTCGGCACATCACTCACCAGATCTCCGGTTGCTGTTGGTTTTCCCTCAAGCTTCTTACGGCTAGCCACAGGGAATAAGTCCATGTAGTCTGGAACTGTAGCCTGGAAAGGGCCGTACACGCAGACACTGGAGGGACGCACAATCATGAAAAGTCGTTGGGATGACTCTACCGCCCAGCAGTTCCAAGGGGATCCTTTGGCTTTGCGGGTTTATACCTCGCGCTTACTGGGTCAGGAGCCGGATTTGGTGCTTCATGGTGGGGGCAATACTTCTGTAAAGGCACGGGTCACTAATTTTTTTGGGGATCCAGAGGAGGTGCTATACGTCAAAGGGAGTGGTTGGGATCTCGCTACGATCGAAGCGCCGGGGTTTGCGCCTGTGCGCCTGTCTGTGTTGAAGCGCCTGGCTGAACTGCCCCAACTGACGGATACGGAAATGGTCACCCAACAACGGGCGGCGATGCTGGATCCTCACGCTCCCAATCCTTCGGTGGAGGCGATTCTCCATGCCATTATTCCCTTTACCTACGTGGATCATACCCATGCGGATGCGGTGGTGACCCTCACGAATACTCCCGATGGCAACGATCGTATTAAAGCGGTATATGGCGATCGAGTGTTGGTGATTCCCTATGTGATGCCGGGGTTTATTCTGGCCCGTACTATTAAAGAACTGACGGCGGATGTGGATTGGCAGCGCTATGATGGCATGGTGTTGATGAATCACGGCATTTTTAGCTTTGGGGATGATGCCCGCACTGCCTACGAGCGGATGATTGAGTTGGTTACTGTAGCGGAAGAGTATTTACAAGCCCACCAAGCCTGTCAGTTTGCCACCGCAGCCAGGGATTCAGAGGACTTACTGACCTTGGCTAAAATTCGTCGTCAGGTGTCTCAGTGTCGGGGCTGTGCAACCCTCGCCCAACTGGATCAACGATCGGAAGCGATCGGTTTTGCCAATTTAAGCAACGTTGCAACGATCGCTACCCGTGGCCCCCTCACTCCGGATCATGTGATTCGCACCAAACCTATCCCCATTGTGTTTGATCCGGGCTTGAAGGGTGACCTGTCCCTAGCCTTCACGCAGTACACCGATGCCTATCATGACTACTTTCACACCAACGCCGATCGTCACCCCAGTGATACCCTCAAGGAGCTTGATCCTGCTCCCCGATGGGGAGTGTGGCCCGGTCAGGGAACCCTCAGTTTCGATCGGGATTTGAAGTCTGCCCAAATTATTACGGATATTGTGGAGCATACTTGCCGTGCAATCCAGATGGCGGAGGCGATGGGGGGGTGGCAAGCCCTCGATCCCTATTCTTTGTTTGAGGTGGAATACTGGGAACTGGAGCAGGCGAAACTGGGTAAATCTGGCTCTAAGCCTGAGTTTTTAGGCAAGATTGTTCTGGTCACTGGTGCGGCTAGTGGCATTGGCAAGGCTTGTGCGGCGGCGTTCCTGGGGCAGGGGGCCGCTGTGGTGGG
>DALYGI010000165.1:0-8809 GCA_031971595.1 Prochlorotrichaceae cyanobacterium CTOTU29312 | reverse complement strand
AATCAATCCATCAATGAACAAAGTTGGCTATGCCGAGGATCAGACCGATTAACACCGCAAGTCCCAATAGGATGGTCACCACATAAAATTGAGATTGGCCGGAGGCGCTGTATTTGAGGCTCTGACCGCTGACGAGGGTGGCGAGTCCAATAAAGTTCACGAACCCATCTACCACATAGCGATCGAACCAGGCGGCGAGGGTAGAACTAAAGTTCACCCCCCACACGACGCTGAAGCGGTAAATGCGATCGATGTAGAAATCATAAGCCAGTAGGTCTTGCAGAAAACGGGTGGGGCGGCTGATGGGACGGGTGAGGGCTCGGCTGAAGGGGCTGAGAAACCCTAGGAGGCAACCCATACCGCTGGCCAAACTCAACAGGGGCATGGCCCACACTTCCAAGGCCCGATCGTCTAGCCAGGGGACGGGTTCACTGATAATTAGTTGCCATTGTTGCAAAATCACGGGCATCAGCAGGGCGACGATCGTTAAGCTCACCATGGGAACGGCCATGGGCCAGGGCACTTCGGGAGCCCGGCGGGTTTTGGGCTGAGGGGTACCCAAAAAGACGAGCCGGAAGACTCGCGTTAGGTTGAGGGCACTGAGTCCCATAACGATTAACAGCAGTCCTAAGACCCAGAGGCGATCGTCCCCCAGTTGATTGATCCAGCGGCGCATTGTCCAAAACGTACCCAGGGGAAAGAGGGTCAACAACCCCAGGGATCCGACAAAAAAGGCGGTGGTGGTAGCGGGCATTTTCGCCCAGAGCCCCCCCATTTCCGTAATGTCTTGGTTGCTGGTAGTGGAAATAATGGAGCCTGCACTCATAAAGAGCATGGCCTTGGCCACCCCGTGGGTGAGCAGAATCAGCAGGGCAATATCCGTCTGCTGTAAGCCCACCGCAACGAATACCAAGCCCATGTAAGCACTGGTGGAATGGGACAGGGCCCGCTTAATATCAATCTGAGCGATGGCCACCAGGGATGCTCCGATGGCGGTTACCGAGCCGATGATCATTAAGGTATGGGAAACCGTGGGAGACAGGGAAAATACCGGATGCAATTTAATCAACACGTAGGCCCCCGACGCGACCACCACGGAGTTCCGTAAAATCGAGGCGGGGTTTGGCCCTTCCATAGCCTCATCTAGCCAGAGGTGAAGAGGAAACTGGGCGCATTTGCCGATCGGCCCGGCGATGAGGGCTAGACCTAAGAGGGTTGTGGCAGCGGGAGAGAGGTGTTGAGTGGTTACCCAGGTCTGAATTTCCGAGAAGGTTAAACCGGGGCTGTAGCAGGCTAGGACCACCACTCCCATCAGCAGAATCACATCCCCCACCCGTTTGGTCAAAAAGGCATCCCGTGCGGCGGTGACCACTAGGGGCTGGGCATACCAAAACCCCACCAACAGGTAGGTAGAGAGGGTGAGCATTTCCAAAAGGCCATAGCTGAGGAGTAGGGAATTACTGAGTACCAACCCCCCTAAGGCTGCTTCAAAAAAGCCCATCATGCCGTAAAACCGAGCCATCGACCATTCCCGCTCTAAATAGCCTAGGGCAAAGCACTGGGCTGCCAAGCTCATGCCCGTAACCAAGGACAAGGCCCCTAGGGTGGAGGGGGAGATTTCTAAGGTGAGGGGCAGGTTCAACCCGGCGGCGTGGAACCAGTTCCAGGTGAAGTCCTGAGGAGCCCGTCCCCAGGCCATCGGGAAGGCGATGTTGCCATGGACAAAGGCCACCAGGGTCATGAACAAATTAATGTAAGCCGCAGGACGGGGCCCTGTGCGCGTAATTAAACCGATCGACCAGGGGAGGGTAAAAATGGCCCCCAGTAGCCCATAAAAGGGAATTAACCAACTTGTATTGAGAAAAAACTCCGCCATAGACTCCGCCAGTAATGTCCTCGATTTCCGCCTAGATTCCGTTGTCTCGTCTAGCCCGGCTCTGATCGGCTACCCGATCGCCCCCTCCGATCGTCTTCAGGCTCGATCGTTTTAGGGTTTTGGTTTAATCCTACTGATTAGTATTGGAATTTGTCTATCAAAAATCCGCTAGGATAACCAGGATAGGATCTGAAATCCTGCTGGAGGATCAAACATTGGAGGTTCAAGCCTTGGCGGTTCAACCCATTCTCTTAAATACCCTGATCTGGGGCCCGTTTCTCGCAGCGGCGATCGTTGCCTTTTGGCCTGGAAAACCCAGTGCGGCTCGGTTGCGGTTAGCGGCGGGCTGTGTTGCCCTCGCCTTTCTATTGGTGTCCATTGGTTTAGCCACCACGTTTAATCCATCCCTTTCAGGATTTCAGGCAGAAACGATCGTGCCGTGGTTGCCCCGTTTAGGGCTGTCCTACCACCTGGCCATGGATGGCATTTCCCTGCCTCTGATCCTGCTCAATAGCCTGATTACCGTCCTGGTGATCTATGCCAGTAGCCCCAAGCTCAATCGTCCCCAGTTGTATTACGGCCTCTTGCTCCTGATTACGGGGGGGGTCAACGGAGCCTTTTTAGCCCAGGATTTAATTCTCTTTTTCCTGTTTTACGAAGTGGAATTGGTACCCCTCTTTCTCCTGATTAGCATTTGGGGGGGCATTCGTCGGGGCTATGCGGCCACTAAATTTTTGATTTATACCGCCCTCTCTGGAGCCTTAGCCTTTTTAGGTTTCATGGGGCTCGTGGCCCTCACCGGAGCCAACTCCTTTGACTATAACCCCACCCTGGCGGCCCAGCTTCCCCTGGCCCAACAAGCCATTCTTTTAACCATCCTCCTTATCGCCTTTGGCATCAAAGTGCCGATCGTGCCGCTGCATACCTGGCTCCCCGATGCCCACGTCGAAGCCTCTACCCCCGTTTCCATGATTTTGGCCGGGGTGCTGCTCAAACTAGGCACTTACGGCATTCTGCGCTTTGGGGTGGGGCTCTTTCCCGAAGCCTGGCACCTCTTTGCCCCCTGGCTAGCAACGATCGCTGTGGTTAGTACCCTCTACGGATCCCTCAATGCGATCGTTCAGCAGGATATGAAAAAGCTAGTGGCCTACAGTTCCATTGGTCACATGGGCTACATTATTTTAGCTCTGGCGGCGGGCACCCCCTTAAGCCTCTTGGGTTCCGTGGCCCAAATGGTCAGCCACGGCCTAATTTCCGCCCTCTTATTCCTACTGGTGGGGTTTGTGTACAGTCGCACCGGCACCCGTGACCTACAAGTGCTTCAGGGACTCCTAACCCCAGAGCGGGGGCTTCCCTTAGTGGGCACCTTAATGATTTTGGGAGTCATGGCCAGCAGCGGCTTACCGGGAATGATGGGCTTTATTGCGGAATTTATGATTTTTCGAGGTAGTTTCCTCACCTTTCCCCGCCTAACCCTGCTGTGCATGGTGGGAACCGGCCTCACCTCCGTCTATTTCCTGCTCTTGGTCAACCGGGCCTTCTTTGGCCGCCTGACCGCACAATTTGCCCAGATGGAGCGGGTGAAACTCTGGGAACACCTTCCCGGTGTGGTGCTATCCCTGCTGATTGTGCTCTTTGGCATTCAGCCCCAGTGGTTAGCCCAGTGGAGCGAAACCGCCGTCACCACCATTAGCCAGAGCTTGCCCCATTAAGGCAGATCCCTAGCGATCGTCTTCAACCCCCCAAGGACGATCGCTAAATCCCCCCCATTGAGAATATTCAAATGCTGGGATAAACGGCTACCAACGTCAGGCGGAATAAAATGGACTTGCAGATCGGATGAAACCCTTACAGGCTGGGATCCTCTCTGTGTAGGAGTTTTCGCCTTAAGTTGATACCCTTTTTTAATAAATACCCTCTACGAGAGAATCGTAAAAAAGCTAAGTAGAGCAGACAAAGTAATGGGCGCTTTAAATCGGCTGAAAGCCCTATTCTGCCGTCATTGATAGATCCCCTTATTTAGCCTGGCCTACTTATTGCAAAACATATTCAAAACTCGCATTAATAGAGTGTATTTAGATTGAGAATGTTAAAGAATCACCGATTTACCTCCTCAATTCGGGAGGTCAGGAAGCGATCCATCCATTGCTCTAGATACTGACGATTGGCCTGTTTTTCTTCTAAGCGATCGGTAGAGAGGGGATAGGGGGCTAACCCTTGGATGGCGGCGGTGGTTACACAATACATGGATTTTTGAAAACTAATGCAAATTTGAACCCGAATATCTGCTAATTCCCGTACACTTTTGAGGTACAGATTGGTTAAGTAATCCGGTAGAAAATGGCGCATATCTTGCATTAACAAGGTGGGCGGAATGCCAGCCCCACCAATGGGTAAGGGATCCGCATATAACGCCCCATAGGTAAACTCCGATTGGTTAAAGGGAATCTGATAGGCTTGGGCATTGTAGGACACGGTGCCCGGAAAGGGAGCCCCTCTAAAAAAGACTGCTTCCACATAGGGAACGGCGGTATCCATCAGAAAGGTGAGCCCACGGGATGGGGGTAAAATGGGGTAGGATTTGCCTTTGATCTCAACGGCATAGTTGATAGGACGGTTGGCATCGGCGACTAAGCCGTTTAGAATATGCTCGACTACGGCGGGAATGGATTGAATTTCCCCCGCATCATAGCGATCGGAAAGGGTAAGGAAAATATCAGCCATGACCCGCCAAAATTGGCCTAAACCGCTATAGGTGGCCAGTTGACGCACTTGCTCTAAGAGGAATTCTGGGAAAATTTGATGAAGGGTACGAATAAAAAAGTTATCGGCAATTTTAGCTTCGATCGCTTCCCGTGCTAGGGTCTCAAACTCTGGGGTTTCTAAAAATTCTGCTAAGCCGCCGCCCCCATGCCAAAGCATGGCTTTCATGCAATATTCTGCATACTCATAGTTAATCCGATCGTGCCACCAATGGCGTAGTAATTTAGCGGTATTAACCTCACCGTTAAAATATTTAAAGAAAGGAAAAAGGACTAAAAACTGATGCTCGGCAATGTAATTCAAATTAATAGCATAGGCATCTAAAACCACACCATAACTTTTGAGAATGCCCACCACTTCCAGAAGATTAGTGGGGGTATCTTTGAGCAGGGTTTCACCGGATTCTAAGCGATGAATATAGGGGGCTAGGGGATGGGTAGAGGGGGGAAGGGAAAGCAGGGAAGTCATGCGAAGGGCGGACGGAAGATCTCGAAGTTCCTGGAATTATATCCTGCCCACACCCCCTTACCAAGCCCATCTAGGGGAGTTTAGGCTTCCGTCCAAATTGCCCTGTCATCAGATGCAGCGCCCCCCAACGCAAAAACCGCAAGCGTTGCAACCCCAAAAGTCCTAGGTGGCGCACCCAGACCACGGGCCAGGCTTGGGTCGAGAAGGTGCGATCGAGGGTGTCTGTGAAGGCTAAAATCACCCAGTTTTCCCAGCGCCGCCAGCGATCGTAACGCCGCAGTGTAGGCTGATCGCCCCAATCTTGCCCTTGATGTTGAGCGGTGATAATTAATTCGGCGAGGGCTGCCGCATCCCGAATACCGAGGTTCATTCCCTGACCGCCCACGGGATGGCAACAATGGGCCGCATCCCCCACCAAGGCAAGACGATCGGCCCGGTAGGTCTGGCTCTGCATCAGGCGCACCGGAAAAACCTGTCGAGGAGTTTCCAAATGAAGTTCCTGGGCGGGTACGCCGTAGCGATGGGCTAACAGGTCTAAAAAGTCTGGCTCGGAAAGGTTGGCCAGTTCCGCCGCTTCCGTGTGGGGAGCCGTCCAAACAATCTGACAGCGCTGATTCGTGAGGGGCAACATGGCAAAGGGGCCGCTACTCCAAAATTTTTCGTAGGCAATGTGTTGATGGGGCCGATCGCAGCGCACCGTGAAACCAACGCAGGATTGCCAATATTTCCAGCCCCAAGTGGGAATGTTTGCCTGCCGCCGCAGGGTTGAGTTAGCCCCATCCGCCGCCACCACTAGGGGAGCCTCCAGGCGCAGCGTTTCACCATTGGGTAATACCACCGTGACCAAACGCCAACCAGAGGACTCCCCAATCTCCATGCCCTGTACCTGGGCCGGTGCAATCCAGGTTATTTGTTTTGCCCCCTGGAGCCGATCGTATAGCCCCTGAAGAATGACCCGATGCTCTGCCACATAGCCCAATTCCGATCGGCCAATATCCTGGGGAGTGAACCGCACCACCGTTTTGTGAGCCGCATCGGACAAACAAATCTGATTAAACCCTGTCACCTTTGGCTCTAGGTCTGCCCAAATCCCTAGGGCGCGAAAAATATCAATGGTTAACAACGTCAGGGCATAGGCCCGTTTATTCTCTAAGTTTGCCGCAGGAGCCATCGCATCCACCACCACCACCCGCAGATTTTGATCCGCTAAGCAACAGGCTAGGGTGGCCCCGACAATGCCTCCCCCCACGATTAAAACATCTGCCGCCACATCCGCCCCAGCATGGGTTTGAGCTTGGCCCTGGGTGATGGATGCTTGATCGGCTGGGTTAGAATACAAACGGGGAAGAGATTGAAGATTCATAGGGATCATTATCGAGTGGTCTCTGGTTTTATTTTTCCACAGGTTTTCAGGGTGTGCCACTTCCCACTCATCGTCAATTCTCAATCATCAATTCTATAGAGAACCCCTATGCTTACACCTTTGCCACACCATAGATTTTCCACAAGCTGTCCAACAGTCCCACAGGTTCGCTGGGGCTCGCCGCTTTCCCGTTTCTCCTTAAAGGCTCTCGTCCGCCCCTTCATGCAGCGCCTCTTTGCTTCGATCGTTTTGACGGGGGTAATGCTGCCCCTTTCCGGGGTCAGTGCCCTAGCGGACGACTTCAATCCTCCCGATCGGGGGGTGCCTGGCCGTCGGCGCGGGGGAGGAACCCGGAACCCTCAATTGGAATGTGTCCAATCGGCAAATCAAGTGTTAACGGCCCTGGTGCCTGCCAATAACCTCGGTTTAACGATCGCTGCCTACCCACAAATCTTCTGGTTTGTGCCGCCCCACACCGCTCCCTTTGTGGAAGTTAGCCTCTATGCCAGCAATCCAGACTTTCAGGATGAGGAGTTACTGTTTTTAAGTCAATTCAAAACCCTCAGGCAATGCGGGCATTAGTCAGTTCAAAGTCCCCAATGCCATTAACTTTGTCCCCCTAGCGGAAGGGGAAGTGTACCACTGGTATGTGAGCCTCATCTGTGACCCAGACGATCGCTCCCAAGATGTGACCGTGGGGGGCTGGATCGAGCGGGTGCCCGTTCCCCCAACCCTAGCGGCTAATCTGGAAAATTTAGAGGGAATCGATCGCTATAAAGCCCTCCTCCAGGAAGGATTATGGTTCGATGCCCTAGATACCTGGGTAGACTTGCACTGTAGCCAAGCCGCCGATCCCGAAGTTCTGGGATCCCTGTGGAAAAGCCTAGTTCAAGACGATCAGGTCAAACTAGACGAATTTTCCCAGACCGAGTGGGTAAGTACCTGTCCCCAGGTCGCGGAATAGGTTTAGGCCAGATTGGACAGCACTTGCAAAAGCCAAGTAATCCACTGTTGTAAAGCATTGGGTGCAGGGAGACCCCCTTGGGGCAAACCGGAAGGCACGGCGGGGAAGGCACTGGCCACTAGGGTGTTTTCCTCCTCCGATCCCACCTGGGCAAGGGCCAACTCCGTCCCTGCATCTAAGGCTACCCAGCCCGATCCTTGCCACGATCGCAATTCAAAATGGAGATGGGGGCCGGTGGAGTTGCCCGTGCTGCCCACTCGCCCTAAAACTTCGCCCTGTTTGAGGGATTCCCCTGGTTTGACAAAGACTTCCGAGAGGTGAGCATAGAGGGTCTGCTGGTTGCGATCGCCATGATCCAGAACCACCGTGACCCCATAGCCATCCAACACATCCGCCACTGCCACCGTTCCCGAAAAAGCAGCAACCACGGGAGTTCCCCACAACGCGCCTAAATCCGTGCCCGTATGTAAGCGCCAGGTTTGGCTAATCGGATGGGTTCGCCAGCCAAAGACGGAGGTAATGGGAGCCCAGGATTTTAAAGGAAAGAGCAAAGAGCGATCGTTTACACCTGCTAGGGGGGCGGGGCGTTCCGTTTGAAAGTAGTAATCCGCAATAAAGGGGGACACCTGCATGGCCGAGCCGATCGCCTGTACCCCCACCTGTAGGGGAGAAACCGGGGTTCCATCCTGGGCAGAATCCTGAGACTCCCCATACCAAGCTTTCCACTGCTGCTCTAGGGTACTGCCTAGAGCTGCTCCGGTTAAAACCTGCTCCGCACAGCCGCGATCGTCAGAGATGAGAGTGCCTTCCGTATTCAAGGTGAGGGTACAACCACTGGCCCGCTCTTCAATGACTAAGCTAGGGGCGGCCTCCTCTAGGGAAAGAATTTCTGGCGATCGGCTGGGCTCCACGGCTGATGGGTCTAAAGTCTCTTCAGTCTCTTCTACAGTAGCTTCTACGGTTCCGTTGAAAGTGTCCTCTATCGCAGGGTCAACCGCAGGATCAGTCTCCACGGTTCCTGGTTCCTCACCGGATAACCACAACTCTAATCCTAGGGGCGCTTCAGACGCAGTTTCGCTGGTCGTTTCAGTGGGTTCACTCTCTTCCGCTGCAAGACTGGCAAAGTTTCCGCCGATCAGCCCCCCCAGGAGTCCCACACTGAAGCTAAGACCTAATAAACCGAAGAAGAAACGATCGCTTTGGGGATGGGGTTTTGAGGCAGGCATGGCAAAACTGAACATCTAGGGTCAACACAGAACCGAAACGATCGTACACAAGATTTTCTCCAATCCGCAACCCAATTTTCCCGTAGGGTGCGGTTCACCCCGATCGATCGCTGCCAAAATATTTTGGGTGATGGGATGCTCCGACAACT
>DALYGI010000164.1:0-8816 GCA_031971595.1 Prochlorotrichaceae cyanobacterium CTOTU29312 | reverse complement strand
TCCATTAATCTCGTGGTATTTTTAGGCTTTTCCGATTTTTAGCGAACCATGAGTGCTTGACCTATGAACAAACAATAGTGTAATCAAAGATCCGACGTTTCCAATGCGCCATGCTCAGGTGACAGAGTTGAAAAATACCGCCAAAATTGCTGATCTGGCGAAAGATGCCGATGTCCTCATTACTCGGAATGGAGAAACCATTGCCTATTTGGTTAACCCAGAACATTATGAGGCACTGATCTTAGCCTGGAACGAACTGCGGGTTAAAGTTAGCCAAATCGTGCTCTCCAGTTACGAACAGCAGCATGGAGGTTTACAACGGTTGGATGAAGCGATCGCGGCTGCCCAGCGAGGAGAATGGGCAACTCCTGAAGAGGAAACGGACAACTGCCTTGATTCTGGTTTACAAGACGATCGTTATTTTACCGTGAAACTTTAGAGCGATCGTTTTTAGATTCTCTCAGCCAAAACGATCGTTATTCTGTCTGAGTAGTAGACTCTTCAGGCGGAGCAGACTCTTCAAGCGGAGTAGACTCTTCAGGCGGAGCAACTTCTTCAGGCTTGGCCGGTTCTGATGGGGGAATACTATACAGACTAATCAACGTTGAGAGTACCTGCCGGACGATCGGCACTGCCACTGTAGAGCCGTAGGCATCTTCTCCCTTTGGTTCATCGATAATGGCAAAGACTAAATAACGGGGTTCATGGATGGGCAGAATGCCTACAAAACTGGTAATCCGGGCTCCATCGATGTAAACCCCATTGGCGGCTTTTTGGGCGGTGCCGGTTTTACCCCCAATGTCGTAGCCAGAAATAGCAACCCCTTTGGCGGTTCCAATGTTGACCACATCCCGCATCATCCCTAACACCAGATGGCTGGTTTCTGGGGAAAATAGTTGTTTTGCCCCTTGGGGCTCCGGTTGCCATTTCAAGGTTCCGTCCGTATCCACGAGCCCCTGCACCACATGGGGCCGAATCCAGCGCCCCCCATTGGCCAACGTTCCTAGGAGTTGCGCCATTTGTAAAGGTGTGAGGGAAACCCCTTGACCAAAAGCCATGGTGGCCCGATCGACTACGGATTCCATAAATAGCTCCCGATCCCGCAGTTGACCAGGGGTAGCAAGGGGGAGATCGGTGTTGACGGGCTGACCAATTTCTAAGCGCTCTAGCCATTGATAATAGGTTTGGGGAGGCAACTGCTCCATAATGTGTACCATCCCCACGTTGTTCGATCGTTGCAACACTTCACTAATGGACAGAGTACCTCCCCCCCCCACCGTGCTGTAATCGTGGTTTTGAATGGGCCAGCCTCCCCGCTGAATTTGCCCCTCATCGTAGATGGTGTCGGTGGGTTGAATTGCTTTATTTTCTAGGGCAATGGCCACATTGATGGGCTTAAAGGTCGATCCCGGCTCATAGAGATCGTTCACCGCCCAATTACGAAATAAACTAATATCCGCATCGTAGTACCGGTTGGGGTTATAGGTGGGCAGGGTAACCAAGCTCAGCAGGGAGCCATCCCGCACATCCATGACAATCACCGCGCCGCGCTTGGCGGAAAACTTCGTCATCTGGGCTTTGAGGCTGTCCGTCACTGCCCGCTGCAACCGGCTATCTAGGGTTAATTTGAGGGACAGGTTATCAGGATAGACCAGTTGCTCCGGCATCCGATCGGGTAAAAATAACCCATTGCCCATGCGATCGACCTGGGTTTCCGGCAACGATCGTTTTAGTTGGGTGCTAAATTGCTGCTCAATGCCCGTTTGCTCCTGACCATTGAGATCCACAAACCCTAACACCTGAGCAAATAAATCCGCACTGGGGTAAAGCCGTTGTTGATGGGGCACTAAATCTAAGCCATCAATAATTAAGCTACGAACCCTCTCTGCCTGATCTTCCGTTAAATCTTGCTCAAGTTTAATCCCAGTGCCCGTGGTGCCCATTTCCTTCAGCACCGCCTCTTGGCTTTTCTCTAGGATCTCTGCCAGTTGGGCCGCCACATTCTCTGGCGTATCGGAAAACATATCCGGGTGGGCATAGAGGGTATAGCGCACCTGATCCAGGGCTAACACCTTACCCGATCGATCCACAATGGGACGGCGGGGAATCACCGGGGTAAGGTTGACACTGTGCTGATAGGCCGCCGCTTCTGCCAAATTCACCTCATTCACCACCTGCACCACCTGAAGCTGATACAGCCGGTAGATCAGACCACAAATCCCCAAGACGATCGCCCCCCACACCAGCCAAAGCCGCACACTGATATTCAGGGGGAAGTTCACAGCTGGGGAAAAACCACGCTGCCGAGTCGAACTCCGGGTGGAACCACGGCTCGAACGCTGAGGGGAACGGCTGCGGGCAGAGGGGTTAGATTCCGCCGGCGATCGTTTTGAGGTACGACGCTGAGACAGGGGAGTTTCCTGAGGTCTGACGCTGGACTTAAGACCCCGTTGCTTCCGGTAATCTTCGGAGCGCAGTCGCTGACGGCGGAAACTAACCATATTTAACGAACCAGAGTGATGGGTAAAGGGAAGAATTAATATCCCAGGGGAAAAGTCGTCGCGGGTACCGTATCCGTGGGCGGGGTTTCCACCGCAGGACGAGGTTCTGTGGGTTGCACAAAGACCAGATCACTGGGATCGGGCCACTTCATCCCCGGAGTCTTCGCCGCCGTGCTGACCAAATTTTCCTTGAGGGATTCGTTAATAGCCGTCACTTGATATTCTTCCTGGCGCAGCCCCTCTAAAGTCTCATAGGCTTGGCCCCAGCGATGTTGAGAATAGACCACACTGGCATAACTGCCCAGGGTCAAGACCCCCAAAATCATCACCAGGAGGGAAAAACTTTGCTGAATCGCTAAAATGAGCCGCAGCCAGAGGGGAAGCTCTAGGGCTTTGGCGAGGGAGGTTACTTTGGGGCGGCTGGCAACGGAAGGCGCTACCTGAAGCGAACGCTGAGGCAGTGGAGCAGTAGCAGACTTCGAGCGGCTGGGTCGAGGCCGTCTAGGCGAAGGATTGGGATAGGATGACTGGGCTGCGGCAACCATGAAATTTGGGTCAGTAAACTGGCACAAGCAAAGGAAAGAATGGGGCAAAATCTACGACAGTAATCTAAGATTTGCGCCTGCAAGCTAAATAGAATACATCGGTTGACCTTCCGTGAAGGAAACCGTAAAACCACGGCTTAAACTAATACCTTTGTATTATTTTCTAGCGATGGTTTCCCTGGAGGATCAAAATCCTCGTACCCTAGCCACCTGATGAATAAATTCAGCCTGAATTTAGCGAAGGTGCTTGTCAAAATCAAGTCTTTGCCAGGAATTGGGCCGTTTGACGGAGAATTCCCCTAGCAGGCTTAGGTTTAACTTAACCTGATAGTTTTGGGGAACCCGGATTGCTTTCAGCGGGTGCGGAGTCGCAATCGAAAATTTGAGATGGTTATACTCTAACCGCAAATGTCTGTTTGATCACGATCGCAAGTATAAAATTTTGGAGGATGGTCTTATGTCTGTTTTAGTGGATTATTCAACCATTCAAAGCATTCCCGAAATTTGGCGGATTGCGGCCGATCGCTTTGGAGACACGCCAGCCCTAGAGGCTCCCCATGATCCCTCCAAAATTCGTTGGACTTACCGGGAACTCTACGAACAGATTCAAAGCTTTGCGGCGGGGCTTCAGGCTCTGGGGGTTTCCCCCAAACAGGAAGGAGAACTGCCCCCTCGCCTCAGTTTATTTGCGGATAATAGTCCCCGCTGGTTTGTGGCGGATCAGGGCATGATGTTGGCGGGGGCGGCCAATGCGGTGCGGAGTGCGGTGGCGGATCCAGAGGAGTTGCTGTTTATTTTGAGCCACAGTGATTCCCAGGGGTTGGTGGTGGAGAATTGGGCCACCTGGCAACGGTTGGCGGCGCAGATCCCCCCGGATACCCTGCGGTTTGTGGTGTTGCTGACGGATGAGCCTGTGCCGGATTTGGATTCACTGGGCTTTCCCCTCTTGAATTTTGGGCAATTGATGGCGAAGGGACGATCGGCCTTGGGGCAGTTTCAGGCTCCGGCCATCCAACGGGAGGATTTGGCCACCCTGATTTACACCTCTGGCACCACGGGCCGCCCCAAGGGGGTGATGCTCAGCCATCGGAACTTGCTCCATCAAATTTGTAACGCGGGGGTGGTGGTGAAACCAGAGGTCGGGGATCGGGTGTTGAGTATTTTACCCACCTGGCATTCCTACGAACGGACGGTGGAATATTTTCTGCTCTCCCAGGGCTGTACGCAGATTTATACGAATATTCGCCAAATTAAAAAGGACTTTGCCACCTATGCCCCCCAATATATGGTGAGTGTGCCCCGCATTTGGGAATCTATCTATGAGGGGATTCAGCAGGAGCTACGGAAACAACCTCTGAAAAAGCAAAATTTAGTCCAGGGCTTTTTGAACCTGAGCGAGGCCTATCTCAAGGCTAAACGCACGGCGACGAATCTGAACTTAGAGCATCTGCGGCCCAGCCTACTAGAGCGAGGATGGGCTTGGATCCAGGGGGGTTTACGCTGGCCCGGTCATACCCTAGCCACGGTTTTGGTCTATAAAACCATTGCCCAAAAAGCCACCGGGGGCAAACTCAAACAGGTGATCAGTGGGGGCGGTTCCCTCGCTCGACATTTAGATCTGTTCTTCGAGGCGATCGGGGTGGAACTGTTGGTGGGCTATGGACTCACGGAAACCGCTCCCATTTTGACGGTGAGACGATCGGAGCATAACCTGCGGGGATCGTCGGGCTTACCCCTGGCCCATACGGAAATTAAAATTGTCCATCCTGAAACCCGTCAGCCTTTAGGACTAGAGGAGCGGGGATTGGTCTTGGCACGAGGCCCCCAAATTATGCAGGGTTATTTTAAAAACCCGGAAGCCACCACCAAAGCGATCGACTCCGAGGGCTGGTTTGACACCGGAGATTTAGGCATGGTGGTGCCCCAGGGGGATTTGGTGTTAACCGGTCGCGCCAAGGATACGATCGTCTTGACTAATGGGGAAAACATCGAGCCTCAGCCCATTGAGGATGCCTGTTTACGCAGTCCCTATGTGGATCAGATTATGTTAGTGGGTCAGGATCAAAAGAGCTTAGGGGCCTTAATTGTGCCCAACTGTGCCGCCCTGAAACAATGGGCCAGCACTCACAACCTGAGCCTAGATCTACCGGAAGATCTCAGCACCCCTCTTTCCCCCGCGCAGCAATTAGCCTTAGAAACGCCCCAAATTCAGGACTTAATCCGTCAGGAACTAGCTCGCCAAGTCAAAGATCGCCCCAGCTATCGCGTAGACGATCGGATCACCGTTTTTCGGCTTCTAGGGGAACCCTTTTCCATGGCCAACGGCATGATGACCCAAACCCTAAAAATTCGTCGTCCCGTTGTAACAGAACGCTATCAGGCTATGATTGACGAGATGTTTAGTTAAGTTAACCCCTCACCCCTACTTCTGGATCCAGGGGCGGGGGAGCGTAATTTCAAAGGGTTTGGGACTCTACCCTCTCTTAAAACTTTATTTTATTTACGGATCACACCATGTCTAATTTGATGCTCAAACGTGCCGTTACCGTCAAAGCGATCGTTACCCCACGTTGGAAAGAGGAAGCCAATCAACAACTCCAGAACCAGATTAACCAATTGGATGGTCAATTGCAGCAACTGGAAATGCAAGCCCAGCGGATGATCGCCGAGATTCAACGTCAAAGTAGCCAACCGGGGAGCCCCCAAACCTTACAGCAGGTTGACAATATTCAAATTCAAGTAAACCAAAAGAAAAGCGAACTCCTAGAGCAGAAAAACCGAGTACTTCAGCAATTGCAACAGGTGCAAATGTTAGAAATGGAGCAAGAAGTCAACCAAGGGCAAATCGAGAGCTTCTTCACCCTAGAAAAAGGCGACAACCTGGTTCAAAAAATGCAAGTAGAAATCCTGATCCGCGATGGCATGGTCGAGGATATTCGGGGAACTTTGTAGGGAATAGGGCACAGTTTAGTAGGGTGTGTTAGCGTTAGCGTAACGCACAGATTTGTTCATTAAGATAGATGTTTCATGTTTCATGTCTCATGTCTCATTGATGTTCAATTGACGGCCCGTTACATTGCATTAATGCACCCTATCCGATCATTCGCTACCTATCCTGCCCTCGTAGCTCGATTTTCATGGTCAGGGTATCCCCAACTTCCAAACAGTCCCCTTGTCGCCACGGAACCGGATTTAGCGTTAGCGCGAATAGGCTCTTGATTCTACTGTAAATAAAGGAATATCTTCCATTTCAGAAGTTGAGAGCGCATACTGTTCGCAAACCAAACTTAAGCGGCTACCAGCGGTTTTTACAGGGTTGACCGCATGGATTAAGTCGCCTTGGAAGTAAATCAGGGAATTCCTCTGAGGTGTAATTTTCGCAACGTGGCGTTTTCCAGATTTGAGGATTAATTCTCCACCCATCATATTTTCAGGAACTCGGACGTAGAGCACACTGACTAAAAAAGGTGAATCGATCGTTTTGTAATACGAACGCAAAGAACGATCGATGTGGGGATCGACGCGGGAGCCTTCTTCCAAGAGGAGTGGATTTAAATAAAAGGCATTGCAGTCCGGTTGAATTGCTAGGTCTAAATAAGGCTTAAAAAATGGAAACTTTTGTTCAACAATGGACAATCCATCGCGCTGAAAAACAACTGAAAACCCTTTTGTTTTGACGAAATCTCGATTTAGATTATTGACGGAAAAGTAAGCATGAGAACTAATTTTATTCCATAAGTCATTAAGATAGCGATCGGATAAAACATTGTTTTTAATCTGGTAGTATTTCATGTTTTTTTTACATTATCAACTGTAAGTCGAAATTGCACTTGAAATCGGTCATGACTATAGCAGTACCGTAGCAGCGCTATCGATTGCAATTACTTGTACGAGCAAATGTGGGAAAATAGGAGAACAACGCCTCAGTCAATCTTTGTAAAAGTCGGCTCCAACACAGTGTTAGACCTCTTCCAGTAGTTGTGCTATGGCAATGGTAAGTATGAAATTCGATCTCTGTACTCATCATCTAGAGAAGCAAGAGCAGCTAATACCAATTCTTCAATTGTTTCACCCACAGTCATGCTGGGATTGATTTGGAAGATTCCAGGAATGTGCTGCCCCTGAGCAAGATGATCGATTAAATGGATGGGCATAGACCTACGATTATTCGTTACGAGAATAAAGTCATACTTTTCACACCAAATTAGGATTTCTGGATCTAAAGTGCCTTTTGGTGGTGTGTTGGGATCACCAATGGCCCAGACCACTAAATCAGGCTCTTCGCGTCGTAGCTGTATTTGATAAATTGGAGGAAGATTTTCATCTATCAAATACTTGATGTGCATAGGATTTACCTGATTTTAGTCTTTCGACTCGAAGTTGATACAATTTTTTAGAAATTGGCGGTGGATTATGTTTTTGCTCTTCTCGCATTTTGTGTCCCCATTCTAGCCAATTAGTGAGGTACTCACCGATCTCTTGTTTGTTGTGAAGATAGTAGAGAACTGTAGCGTAAACCTGCTCTAAGTTCAATGAGGGATAGGTTTTGGCAATTTCTTCAGGTGTTTGACTGCGGTAAATATAGTCATACAAAACTGTTTCAATGCCAATTCGCGTATCTTTTATGCGAATGTCATTGGTAGCGAGAAAGATAAAGTAGTCTTCTAGTTGCATAGTTTATGTCTCCAGAATGTTAGAACTAAACCGAAAGGGTATCGGCCCGTGGGGCAAATTCTTTTTTGCTATAGCGAGGCTGACGAACTACCATATTGCTAATTTCTCCTCGATCGCTTTTCTGCTGTAATTATAACCCCTAAATCGATCAGACTGAGCAAGCTCCTCATCCAGTGCTTTAATATCGCCAATTTCGTCAATTGTATCTCCCTGCTTAACTACAACACGGTCACTAGAAAAATGTAGGCCAAAAAATCGGGAATCGATCTTAGTATTTTCGTTGTCAGTCATTAATATTTCAAGTTCACGCAGTAGAAACAAGCTATGAGTAGCCAGAAATACTTGGGTGCCTGTCTTACTTAAACTCACAATGCTCTGAGCTACTTCTTTGATAAGAAGTGGATTGAGATTTGCCTCAGGTTCATCCCAAAACAGCAATCCTTTATCCATTAATGTACCCGTTGCAATCAAACGTGCCAGCATTGCTAACTTACGTTGACCTTCTGCCACAAGTGGCATCTCAAATCTACCGCGCTCATTTTTCAAATAAAATCGCCCATTCTTATCTAACTCAATTGAGCCACCCATTGCTTTTTCAATCGGTTCTAAAAGTTCTTCTATTCTTTTCTCTTTAGCCCCCCTCTGTAGAGGTGAACCTAGAAGTACACAAGTATCTCTCCAAGTCTCTTCAAATTCAAGATAATGACCCTCATATATTGAAACAAAGTTTGGAAAAATACTCAGTAATTCACGAGTTGGAATGTAGGCTGGTGAATTTTCAAGCCAAGCTTCTGGAGCTTGCTCTACTTGAACTTCGGTTTTGCTATTCGTAGAAAAGCTAAATTCAAAGTCGAACCGATCGTCTTCAAACACCAGCTTAATATCACATCTCTCACGCCCTTGCTTTCGCCTAGCAAGTCGCCCCAGAGATTCAGGTCGAAAAACATTTATAAGCTTTTCAGCCAAACGAGTTTGCATCAAAGCTTTTGTTGGAGTGCTGCTTGTCGGCTTACGACGTTCTTCCCAACTAGTCGCAAGTGCTGAGTAGGCAACTTTAAGAATGTGCGTTTTTCCAGAACCATTTTCTCCAACAATC
>DALYGI010000163.1:6603-8830 GCA_031971595.1 Prochlorotrichaceae cyanobacterium CTOTU29312 | reverse complement strand
AGAATAGGGCTTTCAGCCGATTTAAAGTGCCCATTACTTTGTCTGCTCTACTTAGCGTAACCCATCAAAACCTAATCATCCAATTGAGGAATTAATAGGGTAGGTTAGCGATAGCATAACCCATCAGAACCCACCCTACAAACTCATCACTGTTCACTGACCACTGACCACTGACCTAAGCAGAGAAGGAATTGCCGCAGCCACAGGTTTGGGACGCATTGGGGTTCGTGAAATTAAACCCGCCGCCAATCAGGGCCGTGCTATAGTCCAACAGCATTCCATAGATATAGAGTAGGCTCTTTTTGTCACAAACGACTTGGAAGCCTTCATAATCATAGACCTCATCGATGTCGGTAATGCCACTAGCATCAATAAAGTCCATCACATAGGACATTCCCGAACAGCCGCCTTGACGAACCCCAACCCGGAGCAATAAGTCGTGACTTTGCTGTTCCCGCAGCAGTTTAAGCTGTTTGAGCGCTGCTTCAGAAATCTGAATGCCTTTTTGGAGGGTAGACGTTGCGTTTGACATAGACGTAATATCCTGCGACAGAAACAACTAAAGGGAAGATCGAAGCAAAAAACGAAACGGTATGGGCAGCTTAAGTGCCAAGCTCATCAGTTTCTTCTAGAACGAAGCCCAATCTCTTGGTGCTATGTCCCCAGAAACCGGGGATCTGAGAATCGTTAAGGAAAGGAAAAAATGAACAAGGACTCACCAAAATCCAGAGATTTACGCCATTATAGCGCTCTAAACTGATGAGTATTGAATTTGCACGGTTTGAGCGTTTGAGGGACAAAGCCCTCCCTACAAACCCGCCTAGTTGGACTCCAGACGGCAGACTAGACAACGGCCTAGGACTTTTTGCAAGCTGCTAAGGGGGACTTTGTTGATGATTTCGTAGGCAAAGGCATCTAACAGTAGGTTTTTGGCACTCTGACGATCGATGCCTCGGCTTTGCAAGTAGAAGATTTCATCATCTTCCAGTTGGCTGACCGTGGCCCCGTGGGTGCATTTCACGTTGTCCGCCACAATTTCAAGCTGGGGTTTAGTGTCCACCCGCGCTTTGGGAGAGAGCAGCAAGTTACGGTTTAACTGGGCCGCATTGGCTAACTGGGCCGCCTGGGGAACGAACACCCGACCATTGAAAATCGATCGTCCCCGATCCTCTACGATCGCTTTGTACAGTTGGTTACTGGAGCAGTGGGGGTGTTGGTAGAGAATGGAGCTATGGGTGTCGATAATTTGCTCCCCTGTGGCTAGGGCTAACCCATAGAGTTGGGTATCTACCTGTTCCCCTCGGTGAAAGACTTCGAGGTTATGACGGCACAGCTTGCCCCCCAACAGCAGGGAAATATTGATGTAGGAACTGTCTTGGCTTTGATGCACAGCGGTTTTACCGATATGATAGGCGGCGCTGCCGTCCCGTTGCAAGCGGCTGTGGTGCAGGCGGGCACTGTCTTCCAGCCAAATTTCCGTCACCGTATTGGTCAAATACACCCCATTGGCGGAGCCGTACATACAGCCATCGCCGATCGTGATGTAATCTTCAACGATCGAAACCTGGCTAAAACGATCGGCCCGAATCAGACAGCGGGGTTGGTTAAAGGTGGCCTGACTGCTACTGGTGGAGACAAAAATTAAATGAATGGGGGCTTCTAGCACCACATCCTTCGCCACCTGAATGACTGCCATATCCTCAAAGGCCGCCGTATTTAAAGTGGTAAACACCTCTTCACTGCCGGGAAGTTGGCCCACCCAGCCAGCCCACACCTCCGGGTTGAGGGTCTGAGCATTGCCCACCAACACCCCAGGGGGTAAATCCTCCAAATGGCTCAACTCCGGTGCAAAATTACCATTGACAAAGACCAAACGGTGGGGCGCATCGGGGAGAAATAGGGGCAGCAAGTCCGATCGGGACGGCAGGAGACAGTGGGGATGGGGATGGCTAAAGCCTAACTCTAGCAACCGGGACAAATCCGTAAAACGCCAATCCTCTTCGCGGGTGGAAGGAATGGCCAATTCCCGTAACCGGGCCGCCGCTTGCCCTTGCAGGGTTTCCAAAGTTGGCAGTGCGGATTCAGAGAGGGCCGTGGCCACCGGACTAGACTGGGCGATCGTTAACAGATTTTGGAGATACTGGCTCCGCTGCTCTGCGCTGGAAGTTCTGGCAGATGGGCTGAGGTCTGCCGTGAGATCCACTGTTAGATCTGAGGTTAGGTCTGA
>DALYGI010000163.1:0-6503 GCA_031971595.1 Prochlorotrichaceae cyanobacterium CTOTU29312 | reverse complement strand
TCTGAGGTTAGGTCTGATAAGTCTGAAGATACGATCGTCATTACGCTGCCACTCCTTCCCATTGGTCAATCCAGTCGTAGCCTTGATCTTCTAACTCTAGGGCCAGGGCCTTGTCCCCCGTGCGGATAATGCGGCCCGCGTGGGTCACATGGACAAAATCCGGCTGAATATAATTGAGTAAGCGTTGGTAGTGGGTAATCAGCAACAGGGCATTATCACTGCGTTTGAGTTGGTTGACCCCATCCGCCACAATTTTGAGGGCATCAATATCTAAACCGGAATCCGTTTCATCTAAAATCGCCAAACTAGGCTCTAGCAAAGCCATTTGCAGAATTTCATTGCGCTTTTTCTCCCCGCCAGAAAAGCCTTCGTTGACACTGCGACTGAGGAACGCCGGATCCATCTGCACCACCTTGAGCTTTTCCGTAATCAAATCCTCAAAGTCAAAGGCATCCAGTTCATCCAGCCCTTGGGCTTTGCGACGGCTATTGTAGGAAACCCGCAGAAAATCCAAATTAGTCACCCCAGGAATTTCCAAAGGATATTGAAACGCCAGAAACAAGCCCCGCCGCGATCGTTCTTCTGGATCCAGTTCTAGTAAATTTTCACCCTGGAAGACCACCTCCCCCCCCGTCACCGTATAGGCAGGATGGCCCGCTAAAACCTTAGAGAGCGTACTCTTACCAGAACCATTGCGCCCCATGATGGCGTGAACCTCTCCGGCTCGGATGGTCAAATTGACACCCTTTAAAATGGGTTGACCGTCAATCTCCGCCGTGAGATCTCGAATGGAGAGAATAACGTTTGCAGATGTAGTCACAGATTCAATAGTCCTCAAATAGCGATCGGCTGTAGGCCGGATAGTGTCGAATTTACGTTTTCTTCCATTTTAAGGGCTTTAGGGATCATCGGCCCGTCAGCCCCCCATCAGAGTTGCAGCAGAGCATTACAAGAATTTATGGTGGTGATAGGAACATTCCGAAGAACTAAGAAGAACTAATCACCGCCACAGGGCAGGGGGCTTTGCGGAGAATCGTATCTACCCGATGACTAAAGAAAGCTCGCCCGGTGATCAGCCGCAGGGTACTGCCTAAAAAGATTAAATCCACTGGATTATGTTGGGCAAACTCTAAAATGGTGTCTTCTGGGCTACCCCCTTCCAAAACCTGGGGGATCACCTCCGCCCCTAGTTGTCTAGCGACTTGGGCCTGAAATTCCACAATTTCCCGCCCAATCTCAACGATCGCTTCTGTGGGGTTTTGATCAAACAGTAAATATTTGCTGGGGGTCGTGTTCACCACATGGATCAGGGTCAGTTGTGCCCCCGTTTGTTTGCCGATCGCAGCGGCCATTTCCACCGCATTGAGGCTGGCCCGAGACCCCACCGTAGGCACCAGAATCTGACGGAGGGGGTGGGCAGGGATGGGGCAATAATCCCCTTGAATGAGGGGCATGGAGGATTTCACCACCAGGGTAGGACAGGGGGCATCCTGGACAATACGATCGACCAAGGCATTAAACAAAGACCCTTGGAACCCCCGATATTCGCTAGCCCCCATAACAATCAGATCGTAGCCCCGCCGCGCTTCCTTGAGGATCCGTTCAGCCCGATCGCTGCCGTACCCCACCTTTTGCTGTAGGTTGGGCTGGGGAGTTGGCTGTAAGGCGGCCTGCACAGGGGAGAGAATCACCTCTTGAACTGCGGTAAAGGCTTCCACTTGGGCCGGGTCGGGTTGGGTGGACGCTCGGCGGGGTTTCTTGTACTCCGAAACATAAAACACTGTCATGTCCAGGGCTTGCCGTTGGTTGAGGGAACGCACCAACTGGGCTGCCATTTGCACATTGGTTCCCCCTCGACTAGGGATGAGGACGCGGCGGATACGATAGAGAAAACTTTGGCGGGTTTCCGCTTCCCGTTGCAGGCGGCGGGCTTCCTCTTCTCCCATGACAATGTGGTGCAACGTCCAACGCAGTAAGGGGGGAGCCATTAAGGACGTGACAATGGCCACCATGACAATAATGGAATACATGGGTGGATTGAGTACCCCCAGGGAAAGCCCAATGGTCGCCACAATAATTTCCATCGCGCCCCTAGCATTCATACCCGATCCCATGGCCAGACCTTCCCAATGGCTCAGGGATCCTAACCGCGCCCCCAGATAAGCGCCGATAAATTTACCCCCACAGGCGATCGCTAACACCCCTAGCCCCACCAGAAAAATTCGAGGGTTGAGTAATTGGGCTAAATTCACCTTGAGCCCCGCAGAGGCGAAAAAAATAGGGGCTAAAAAACTCACGGTGATCAGTTCTAAAACGTGCCCCGCCTCGCGGTGAAAGTGCCGAGACTGGGTAACCAGAATCCCCGTTACAAAGGCCCCTAACACCGCTTCAATCCCCAAGGCATGGGTGATCGCCGCCGCCCCCAAAGCCAGCCCAATTAAAGTCGAAAGGCTTGCACTGGGGCCCCCGATATGCTCATCGACCCAGCGAAAGATCTGATTAATCAGCACTTGTCCCACCGTGAGGGCAAAGGCAATAAACAGTAAGGCGCTGAGAACAGCCCGCAGCAATCCCAAGGCATTAAAAGTTCCCTGAGTCACCAGACCGGACACCATGGCTAACAGAATCCAGCCGATCGTATCGTCAGTCATTCCGGCGGCTAGAATCAGTTGGCCAATATCCCGGCGGATCAGTTGTAAATCCATCAGCACCTTGGCGATGACCGGCACAGCGGAAATACTCATGGCCGTCGCCATAAACAGGCTAAAGATCAGGCGCTGGCTCGGATTCATTAAAAAATCTTCCGGCAGGATCATCCCCAGACCCAAACCAGAAAGAAAGGGAACGATAATCCCCCCAAGGGAAACAATCAGAGCGGTTTTGCCCTTCCGCAGAATCAGGTTAAGATCGGTCTCTAGCCCGGTCACAATCAGCAAAAAGAGAACCCCAATCCAAGCCTCTGCCCCCAACACATTACTTTGGGTTTGGTCTGCCGGAAAGAGGGCTTGGTGCAAAGGAGGAAAGAGCGCCCCCAAAACCGACGGGCCCAGCAACACCCCCGCCAGCAGTTCCCCCACCACCGGAGGCACATCTAAGGCCCGCATTCCTTCCCCCAGACCCCGCGCCGTCAACAGCAGGACAACCAGTTGGAGTAAAAACAGTAAAACCGTGTGATGCTCTAGGGGGTGAATGGGGGTAGAGACCTCAGCAATCAGAGAAAACACAGGCATGGTTAGGAGCATGGTGAATTTTTACGATAGGGGCCGGGTTTCCCGACCCAGGGTTTTCTCAATCTAGGGTTTTCCCGACCCACGGGTTCCCAGACCACGATAACGCAAAAGGGAATCTCCAACCTGTACCTATTCGCCACCTTTTTCAAGTACAATTGTAGATCGTTTCTTTACGAGAAGGATTATGAAGGCACAGGAAATTATCCGCTCCATCGAGGCGGAGCAAATTAAGAGCGATCTCCCTACGCTCTATGTGGGAGACACCATTAAGGTTGGGGTTCGCATTCAGGAAGGCGGCAAAGAGCGGGTTCAGCCCTACGAAGGGGTGATCATTGCCAAGCGCAATGGGGGCATTAACGAAACCATCACCGTTCGGAAAACATTCCAGGGCATCGGCGTAGAGCGGGTATTTTTGATCCATTCTCCCCGCATCTCTACCATTCAAGTCCTGCGTCGCGGTAAAGTTCGTCGGGCCAAACTGTTCTACCTCCGCGATCGGGTTGGTAAGGCAACACGGGTTAAACAACGCTTCGATCGTGCCCTCTAGTCCTATCGTCGGTACAGAGTCAGCGCAGGGGGGGTGGATCTGCCCAGTTTCCACCCTATTTATCCAGTCCACCCTGTTTATAGAGATGAGGGGCAATGCTGCCCGTACATTTAGATTTCCAAATGAGAATGGCTAGGTTTCAGATTTATCGGTTGCTGATTTACGGGGGGCAGGTTAATATAGTTAGAGGTTGTCATTAAGTCTTGAATGTGGCGTTAACCCTATTCAAACTTAAAACCTATTCAGCGTCCTTAGTTCAGTTGGTAGAACGTCGGTCTCCAAAACCGGATGTCGAGGGTTCAAGTCCTTCAGGGCGCGTTTAATATTTCAGGCTAATAGCTTTCAGGCTTATATTTCCAGACTAATGCTTTCAGGCTAAGTGTTTCCTTTAGGGACGGCTATGGATTTCGATCGCTCAAAATGGATTGCCATCATTACCGGAGTTATCTCTGTGGGTTTAGCCCTTGCCTACTTAGTGGTGGTTCAACTCTTGGATATGCGCGGGGCCATGGTTCCCGGCCCCACAGATTTTTAACCCCGCTCCAGCTTGGACTTAAATCCCCCCATAGCAGGCGCAAATCCCCTGCTGATCTGGGTTATCCCCCTGCTGTTGACGCTGTAACCAAGCCCACAGCTGATCGCCATAGGAGAAATGCCACCACTCCTGGGGATGATTGCTAAAACCAGCCTGGGTCATGACTCGGCGCAGCAGTAGCCGGTTTTGATGGTAGCGTTGCTCGGTTTCGATCGTTGCGGTGGCAAAGTGATCGGGGAAGGAACGGGGGGAACATTCATCAATGGCAGAGCCCATGTCTAAGGGAATACCAGCCCCATTGACGATCGTTAGATCCACCGCGCCGCCCGTACTATGGGGGGGAGGCAGGGTCGGATCTGGGCTGGGCACGGCCCAAAACTGATGCACCTGTTCCTGAATCTGTTGCCGTTGTTCAGGGGTTAGGGTGTGGGGATCAAGCCCCTGCTCCTGCAACAAGCTCTGAGCCGTATGATCAACCATAAACTGCTGCACCGCCACGGGCCGATAAGCGTCAAAAATTTCGAGCCAGAGGGATTCCCCTAGCAGATGAGCCGGGCGGGGTTCCTGGTCGAGACAGGTCTGAGCCTGGCGTAACCGATCCACCACCCCCGATCGCAGATAAAAGGGAGATCGATCGCCGTAGGGCGCTCCTAAAACTTGGTAGGGATGGGGCATACGGAGCCGAAGACGATCGGTCGGCAGCGGACAGAGGGGCTCACCATTCTCTTGAATGGGAATAGACTGATAGGGCTTGAGAAAAGTCATTTAAGAAAAAGTCATTTAAGAAAAATCATGGTGAATCCTTATACAATTATAGGAGTATAGGTTTCAGGTATAATGCCCATTTCAACCATGATGGACTCCTCTATTTGCTTAATTTCCCCCGAAGAATATCGTCAGCGTCGGGAAGCTTTAATGGCTAAAATTCCCCAAAGTACACTGATTCTTCGCAGTGCGCCGATGGCAGTAATGCACCATGATGTGGAGTATGGTTTCCGTCAAGATAGTAACTTTTTCTACCTGACTGGTTTTAATGAAGCGGATGCGGTGGCCGTGTTTGCGCCCCATCATGCTGAACATCGGTTTATCCTCTTTGTACAACCAAAAGATCGGGAAAAGGAAACCTGGACGGGCTATCGGGTGGGGGTGGATGCAGCAAAGGAACGCTACGGCGCAGATATAGTTTATGACATTAAAGATCTCGATGAAAAACTTCCCCAATATATTGCAACAGCGGATCGAATTTATTATCAGTTTAGCCACGATCGCCCCTTTAACGATCGGATTGTTCAACACTGGCAAACCCAACTCAAATACTGGAATAAGCGAGGCATTGCTCCCCTAGCCTTAGAGGATCCTACCCTAATTTTAAATCCCCTTCGATCGGTTAAAAGTGAAGCAGAAATTAAGCTCATGCGCCAAGCGTCCCACTTGGGCATAGAAGCCCATCAATTAGCCATGAAGTTAACCAAACCCGGTTGTTTTGAATATGAAATTCAAAGCGCCATGGAGCATCATTTTCGTACCCAAGGGGCTTGGGGAGCAGCCTATCCCACGATCGTTGCTTCGGGTTCAAATGCCTGTATTTTGCACTACATTGAAAATACGCGCCAAATGGAAGCGGGGGAGTTACTGCTCATTGACGGGGGCTGTTCCTGGCACTATTACAACTCCGATATTACCCGCACCTTTCCCGTGGGAAAAACCTTTACACCAGAGCAAAAAGTTCTCTATAAATTAGTCTTAAAAGCCCAGGAAGAAGCGATCGAAAAGGTGAAACCGGGCATCCCCTGGAATGAATACCATGATGTGGCGGTACGGGTTTTAGTGGAAGGCTTAGTGGCCCTAGGGTTACTCCAAGGAGAAATTTCCGAACTGATTGAGGGGGAAAAGTATAAACCCTTTTATATGCACCGCACCGGCCACTGGCTAGGGTTAGATGTGCATGATGCGGGCATTAGTAAAATAGGTGATACCTGGCAACCCTTTCAGCCCGGCCAGGTGGTAACCGTGGAGCCTGGTCTTTACATTCGTCCTGATATTGAACCCGCTGAAGGTCAACCCCCCATCCCCGATCGTTGGAAAGGAATCGGTATTCGCATCGAAGATAATGTTTTGGTTACGGAGTCTGGCCACGAAGTGCTAACCGCTGCCGTCCCCAAAGCGATCGACGATTTAGAAAACCGCTAGA
>DALYGI010000162.1:2220-8932 GCA_031971595.1 Prochlorotrichaceae cyanobacterium CTOTU29312 | reverse complement strand
AGGAGTGTCCAAGAGAGTGGAGGTTGGGAAGTCTGGCGATCGTCAGGGCATGAGGGAGAGAGAGCCACATGGGAAGTGGGGAAGTTGAGGAGGGGGTGGGGGTTGGGGCGGCTGATAGGTGTGGGTGACGGCTAAGACAAATTCCCAGGGTAAATCCGCCTCTCCCAGCAGGGCTAAAACCTTGAGCAGGGGTTGGGCAGATTGATCCCAGCGGGGCAAATCGTCCCAAGCGAGGGCCATAGCGTCCCAGAGTCCTTGCCCTTGGGGATCGGGATGGAGAACGGTGGCCCGTAATCCGTAATGGTTTAGGGCTTCTAGAGCCATCGCCAACGATCGCTCCCCATCGATCACTAACCACCGGGTCACCAATTGCAAGGCCAGGGGCAAATACCCTAATCGCTGAGCCAGGGTGGCCGCCAGGGAACGATCGGTTTCGTCCTGAAGGAATGGCTCAAAAAACTGCACCGCCGCGTCCGGGTCTAACTCCCTCAGTTCCAGATTCTGGACTTTCCAGCGATTGCTCGGCTCCAGATCCCAGCGCGATCGACTGGTGAGCAGAAAACGAAAGGGTAAGGGTTTCTGGGGTAAGGTTTCCGCCTTGGGTAAAAAGGGCAAAACCTCTGTTCTCAGGTTCGTGACGTTATCAATCAGAATCAGAACAGGACGATCGCCGTCCTTGCCCCCGGTCTGCACATAGGGAGAGACCGCCCATTCTCGCCAACCCCGTGCTACCTGTTGTTCCAAAGTTCCCCATCGCCGCATATCCTCCGCCCCATCCAAATAATGAGCTTGGATCCAAACCCGTAATTCTTCTCCCCACTGAGCAGCATTAAACCGCACCACACCGCCGGGATAGTGGACTTGGTACGATGGATGCTGGGCATACTGCACCGCCAATTCACTTTTACCCACCCCCGGCAGTCCCCACAACACCACTAGCTCAGGCTGATACTCAGACAAACCAGCACTATCCTGCAATGCCTGATGTAAGCGATCGAGGTCAGACGATCGGCCTAGAAATGTATCCGGTGTAATGCCCTCCCCCCGCAGATTTCCCGGCGCACCCTCATAGGATGCGGACTCATGGGGGGCAATTATTTTTTTTCCGATACGCCAAAATTGAGCGTAGGATTGCCTTGAATTTGGATAATGGGCTGATCCTGCTTCTCATTGACCTGTAACCCCTGCCCCCCCAACACATTCATCACATTTTTCCCTTCCTGAGTAATGTTGATGGTCTGGTAAATTTCCGTAGCCAGTTGCTTCGCGGTCTGGGCTAAATCTGGATCCTGCAACATCTCCTCGATCGCTCCCTGGAGTTGGGCTTGATGAGCCGCAGATCCCGCCGCTGCTTCCGTCAGCAACACGTCACTATTGGGCTTTTGGCTCAGTCCCCGGTGCCAAATCAACTGCCCTAACCGCTGTACCGTGTCTTTCACCTGTTGGGGTAAACGATCGATCGTTTGTTCCCCCAATTTACTCGCAGCCCCTTCAAAAAACTTTTCCAGCACCAACTTAGCGATCGGCGTAGCCAGAAGTAAGGTCAAGTCAAGCATCATGGATCCTCAATTTCTTCAGGAACGGATCTGTTTTCAAAATTTTACCCCAACCGATGAGAGAAGGCTACTAGGTTAAAAAATGGATCATCATAGTGATTGTCGCGGAGACTCATTCACCTGACTTAAAACATCGTCAATAAAACGTTGACTAAAATACAGTCCAGCTTGCTGCATTGCACTTAAGAAAGGTTCAACAGCTTTTATTTTTCCAATTCGTTTAGCTTGGATCAGTAAACCAACAGATCCAACAACACTCAATCCTAGAGACTTGGCGACTTTACGACCCGTTAATTCATCTATAAGAACTAATTTAGCTTGACGTTCCAATGCTAGAGCAATCACCGCTGCTTCTCCTGGATCAAGAACAGGCAATAATAATGGCAGTTGGCTCTTTGACTTGAGCATTCTAATCTGAATCCAAGGTTCATCAGCAAGAACGATCGCTCCTGCACTCGTGGAAGGATAGGCCGCTATTTCTTCAGAAACCGCTTCAGGAATAACTAATTCTTTCACAATTTGTCGCATTAACGGTAACTGATTAATCCGAGAAAATGCAATTAAAGGGGTTGCATTGCTGATGATCTCATTCATATTTAGTCCTCGGACAATTTTTCAATCCCTTCTAAATCCGTTGCTAACTCAGATTGATCATAGTCAAAGATAACAATTCCCTTAGTCGCCAGCAAATCCATAAACAGGAGTCGGTTCATCCCTGCCAACTGAGCCGCCTTTCCCAAAGAGAGCCGTTTATCTTGATAAAATCCGATCGCAGCTAAATTCCGAATATTTTGAGCTAGATCGGCTGCCCCCATTTTCAAAGCAGCGAGGAGATCTTGAGAAATTTCTAGGGTAATGGTTTCAGTATTCATGGTCATGAGACGGTTGGGGTAAGGGAACAAAATTTTACAAATTCTTTATTTTAAAGGAACGATCGATCGTTTTGGATATTCTATTTTATTTTCATCCGAATGTAAACAACCCACATCGATCGTAGAGACTCAAGAAGTACCATTTTCTACTTTTCCAGATGATGAACAGCCTCATGAATATAGTGATCAACCGCCTTGATTCCTGCTACCAACGCATCCGACGATCGTTCAAAATGGCAACCGTAACACCCCTCTAAAAAAAGCTCAAATCCCCCAGGGTCTAAAATACTAATACTGATTTGATTTCCAGATTCTACGGGAACTAATAAACAATAACGGTATACGATCGCTTCACTCCAGCGGCGTAAATAAAATCGATCTTTATAGCGATCGAAAAACATCAAATCCTCTAAAATTTGCATAGCTGATAACGGTGGAAGATGTCTATGGGTCTACTTTACGAAATAAGCGATCGTTAATCAGGATAAGTTTGGGGAATGGGGAATGGGGAATGGGGAATAGGGAGTGGGGAGTGGGGGAGTGGGGAGTGGAGAGGGTACAGTGGAGGGTAGTTCTCTTTCTTCTTCTCTCTTCCTTCTTCCTTCTTCCTTCCTCTCTCTTCCTTCCTCGGCCATGTCTCGATCGCTCCAAGTTCAGACTCAATACCTGCCTCTGCTGAAGGCGGCTTTATTGCGGAATGGTTTTCCTAGCCAAAAGTTGCTGGCGGAGGCGTTGGCGTTGTCTCCTTCGACGGTGAGCAATTTTTTGAATGGTAAGCCTGTGGATTATCTGAATTTTCTGGAGTTGTGCCGGGCTTTGGGGAAGGAGTGGCGGGATCTGGCGGATTTAACTACGGGTTTAGAAACTGAAACGGCGGAGCCGCCCCGACGCACGATTCTGTTGCGCTACCACAATGCTTGCCCTACGCCTTTGGGTCAGGAGTTGCAAAATGCCCTGCGGTTGGCGGGCCATGATGTGCTGCGGGGGGACGATCGGGGAGAGCCTGGGGATCATTTGGTGCAGGCTAATTACTGGATTTTGCTGTTGGGGCCTGCTTGTTTGGGCAATGAGTTGCTGGTGGAGTCGGTGCGCTATGCCCTGAGGTTGCGGGAACAGCAGGGACAGCCGTACATTTTTCCCCTCTGGTGTTCGGGGTTTGGAGATCACCGGGGGCTGAATCTGTCCCAGAGCCTCATTCCTTTGTTGAATGGGCTGCCCCTGTGGAATTGGTCTGGCCATTTATCTAGTTTGCTGGGGCACCTGTTACCCCTGCTCAAGGAGGGCCGATCGACTCTTCCCCTTCAGCATCCCTGGACGATCGCTTGGGATGAGTTAGGGCCTTCTCCCAGTCCGTCTGGGTCGTCTAAAGCCTCTGAAGTGCTTCCCCCTCAAGGGCTTCAGTCATCACTGGAATGGCCAGAGGGGCAAGTACCGCTCCATTCTCCGTTTTATATCGATCGTCCCCCCATTGAGGAGCAGTGTCGAAGCGCTTTGGCTCAGTCCGGTAGTTTGCTGCGAATCCGCGCCCCTCGGCAAATGGGGAAAAGTTCGCTGTTGTTGCGGATTGCCCACTGGGCGGAAAACCAGGGCGATCGTTCTCTCTGCTTAAATTTGCAACTGGCGAACCGTCGGGTTTTCAATAGTTCCGATACGTTTCTACAGTGGTTTTGTGCCAGCTTGCTCATGACCTTTGAACACAGTACAGAAGGGGTTCCGGGGTTGACTCAGACCGGGTTCGATCGGGTGAGTGAGGCTTGGCAGTTAGCGCCTCTGATTGGCAGTAACCAGTGTTGCAAGGCTTTTTTAGAGCAGCATCTGTTGGGACAGAGCATCGGGGCGATGACGCTGATTTTAGATGCGGTGGATCGGGTGTTTGAATATCCTGATATTGCCGATGATTTTTTTGGGCTGTTGCGGGCTCTCCATGAGGAGGGCAAACATAATCCCCTCTGGCAACGGCTGCGCTTGGTTCTTGCCCATGCTACGGAGGTTTATATTCCCCTGGATCTCAATAAATCTCCTTTTAATGTGGGCATTCCCATTGAATTGCCGGATTTCACCTTTAGCCAAGTGCAGCACCTAGCGGAGCGCTATCCCCTGGGGTGGTCGGGGGCGGCTCTTCAGCGGTTAGTGGAAACGATCGGCGGGCATCCTTATTTAATCCGTCTGGCGTTGTACCACGGAGCCCAGAATAGCGGCCCGGAGGAACTGTTAGCCAACCTATCCACAGAGGCGGGGATTTACCGGGATCATCTGCGCCGTCAGGGGTGGTATTTAGAAACCCATCCGCCCCTTTTGGCGGCCATGCGGCAAGTTTTAGCAGAACCCCAAGGGGTGCAACTACCATCCCCCCTTGCCTTTCAACTCCAAAGCCTGGGGCTAATCTATTTCACGGGTAATCAGGCTCGGATTCGTTATCCCCTTTACCAACAGTATTTTAGCGATCGTTTTTTGTAGGTTGGTATGGATGCCCATAACCGCAGGATGTCCGTTCTGATTCCATTCGTGAAACCTGGAGATGTAACGGACGGTTTTCTGTTGTAAATCTAAACTCCTCTATTCGGGTGTAGTCTCAAGTTCAAGCTGTGCTTTCAATCCCTTTAGAATTTGTAGAACCTCATATAACTGATTTTGCAGCGGCAAATGGGAGAATAAAGAGGAAAGATCATACTGGGAAACCCCTTGTAGCCCAAACGATCGTTCTAATTTGAGAAATACAAATTGCCCCCCGTTTGTCACCATTCCATAAACTGGATTTCGTTGGGGACTACCACACATATAAGCTAAGGCTTGGGGAATACCATCTTCCAGGTTTAAGTCCGTACCTTTAGACTCTAATACGGCCAGCCATAAGCTATCCTGAACCACCAGAAAATCCATACGTCCCTGCAAAATTTGTCCCTCTAATTCTGGTGAAACTGGGGCAATATCTAACGTCACCGATCGTTCTGCTCGTAATTGAAAGGGCGGATCATAAAAACCTGCTAATTCCAATAAGGGGGATAACACAACCAGATTCACAACCCCCTCGGCTAAGTGTCCAATTTGGCGATGATACCGATAGCGGGAGCGAATGCGATCGACTTGTGCCATTTCTGTTGCCGTTAATGGGGGTAAAGCCTGATGCCACTCCCTAAAAAAGGTGGGATCAACACTGCGGGAAAGATTAAGCAAGGTTTCCGCTTGTCCCAAGGTATTGACGGCCTTCGTAATTGCGGTTTTTACCATAAAATTAACCCCCAAAAACTAATCCAAACTAATCCCCAAAACTGATCCTAAGCTTTCCTGGCAGTATAGCCCATCCCATATTCAGCATACAACAACCATACAGGATAGAATAGGAAGAATTAGTTCTGAGGATCAGTATGGGCCGTTCTGTAATTGTCAATAGTCAAAACTTTGTCAGTGAAGTTATTGATGCTTCCTTTCAATGTCCGGTTTTAGTTGATTTTTTTGCCACCTGGTGTGGCCCCTGCCAGATGTTAAAGCCGGTTTTAGAAGCTTTAACCCAGGATTATGATTTTGTGCTGGCGAAGATGGATATTGATCAAAATCCAGCCCTGGCTCAACGCTATGGTATTGAGGGGGTTCCTGATGTGCGAATTGTCATTGAGGGTAAAATGCGCCCTGGTTTTGTGGGCTTTTTGCCCGCCCCTCAAATCCGAGATTTACTGAAGGGTTTAGGGTTAGTGTCTAAGTTGGATGCGGCCCTCATGACAACTCAAGCGCTGGTGGATCGGGGAAATCTTAGCGAAGCAGCACAAAGTTTTGAATCTCTTTTACAACAGTATGCCGATCGTCCTGAACTCTTGTTTGCCGCAGCGCAGTTTTATCAACGCCAACAGCAACCGGAAAAAGCGATCGATCTGTTGGGACGGGTGGATCATAAAGCCCCGGAATGGTCAGAGAAAGCAGCAGCATTGAAAGGCTTATTGTCCCTTCAGAATTCAGGGCCGGATTCAACAATGAAGGAAGGACAAACCGAACTCGATCGAGACTTTCAGACCGCCGTTCAGTATGCCCTTCAAGAACAGTATGAAGCCGCTTTAGAAGGATTGTTAGCGATCGTTTCCCGCGATCGAAAGTATCGCAATGATGGAGCCCGGAAAGCAATGATTTTAGTGTTTGATCTCCTGGGTGAGGATCAGGATTTACCCCAAATTTACCGGAAAAAACTGACCCGAATGTTGTATTAATGCGATGTGCAACTATTCCCAGAGCCCCGGTTTCTCGTATTAGTCTTATTTGAGTAGTGGATTTCCCCCTCACCCTCTTAAGGAAAAT
>DALYGI010000162.1:0-2120 GCA_031971595.1 Prochlorotrichaceae cyanobacterium CTOTU29312 | reverse complement strand
AAAACTCAAAACTCAAAACTTAAAACTCAACCTGTAAATCTGCCATCACCTGAGCGATCGTTTGGGGGTTTCCTTCTTTGTAATATCCTCCATTTAAGTTAGCAATTTGTTGGAGTGCTTCTGGGTTAAATTCCCCCGCATTCCCATAACCGATCGTAAAAAAGGCGATGCGTGCATCACTGGAAAACCCGGTTTTCTGTAACTCTGCCCCTAACTGCTCTAGGGAAATGTTAGATTCGGAATCTTCCCCATCGGTCAAAATTAAGACCGCATTAATGCCATCACTACGGAGATTTTGGGTTAACCAGTTCCGAGCGGCCAGGGCCGAATCATATAACCGAGTGCCCCCTTCCGCCTGCAAGCTGGAAATAAAGGCCAGCCCTTGTTGCCGACCTTCTGGGGTACCACTAATCAACACCGGGGGACGAATATCCGAATCAAAGTCAATCATGGCTACCTTATCTTGGGGGCCTAAGCCGTTGATATAGGCCTGTAAGGTACTTTGCACCGCAGGCAGTTTATCCCCCTGCATGGAGCCGGAGGAATCCACCACCACCACCACTAAGGAGGGCTTTTTGGCAAATTCCTGCCAAGATTTGAGCATGGCATTGACTACGGCGGTTTGGGGCGGACGCAGGGAGTCATAGGTCGCGTTAGGATCGACCCCAAACTGAGGGGTAAACTTTGCCCCCAGAGGCACTCCCGGCACTCCGGGCCGTAGTCCTAAGTTCGTGGCGATCGTTTGGACTTCGGGCGATCGTAAAAACTCGATCACCTGCTGGGCTGCGGCCCGCTCCGGCTCACTTACCCAGGGGGCATTGGGCAAAATCCCCCGCATATTAGAGGTAAAGGTTGTGGGGGGATACACCGCTTCATAGCGGCTTTGTCCCGGTTGGGCTGTGCTGTTGGCTTCAATCACAGAAGACTCATACACCGAGGCAATGGAAGCCCAAAATAAGCCATTGCTAACCATTGCCTGGGCCAGGGAACCCGTAGAAACCCCATAGCGAGTTACTTTCTTTTGAATTTCCTTCACCTGGGGTTGATATTGTTGCACATCCGCCACCGTTAACTGATCTGGCAACTTGCCAGACACTTCCGCAAACTGAGTTACTAAGGTTTGCAAGCCCGAATTTGATCGGGTGGGGGCTGTCTGGACAAAGTAAATGGGCTGGGCAGGCGCTTGGGGATCTAAATTCTGGTGAGTGGTGGCGGTGAGTAAAGCTTTGAAGGGTTTGGGCTGTTTCCGTAGTCCCGGAGCCAGTTCAGGACTGGTCATAAACACCATGGGGCTATTGGCCAGCAGGGGGGCATCGGCGGCAGCGGGGATCAGGTTTTGGCCTGGAAAGTATTGATTGACCTGATCCACCAGTTGATTGTGGTAAATATCCCCATCCACGGAGATTAAAACGGGAAATTGGGGATCTTCGGGGCCGATCGCTTGGGTGCTGAGTTGTTGCGCTAGGGTCGTCACTTTATTGACCACATCCCCACTGCCCAAAGCCTCGCAACTGAGATAAAAAGCAGTACCATCGGGGGTTTTGGGCTGGCTCTGATTCAGTTTTTCCGCCGCCTGGGTACAAAAATGATCTAGGGCACTACCCACCAAAAATTTGATCTCGATCCCCGTGCCCCCCTGTCCTGGAGAACCGCCAGGGGCATTACCACCACCGGAGCAACCCGCCAGCAGAACCGTAACCATCGCTCCGGTCAGGGACATCAGACGAATATTAGCCACGATCGAATCCTCCGCAAAACCATCTCCACCAGTCTGACCCAAGAGGGGAATACTCAGTCCCCTGATCACGATCGTTTAAGATCTGCGGTTTAAGATCTTCTAAGTTTCCGATAGGATAGAGGCGAATTATTCAGCGTATCGTTCAGCGTAAGGTAAAAAAATAGCCTTGAAGGTTTCACCACCAGACCAAACTCCAGAGTGGGATTCATGGGTAGATGAGGAAGCCCCAGAGCAGACCTCTGTCCCCGTCAGCCCAGGGAATGCTCCCCCCTTGCCCCCCCCGCCCCTCGTGGTGGTGGAAACCGCCTTTTTAGCCAGTACCACCGCCCTCCTCTGGTTAGTCGATTACTACTTTCCTGTGGGGCCGCTGTTGCGGCTTTGT
>DALYGI010000161.1:5652-8942 GCA_031971595.1 Prochlorotrichaceae cyanobacterium CTOTU29312 | reverse complement strand
AGTTGTCGGAGCATCCCATCACCCAAAATATTTTGGCAGCGATCGATCGGGGTGAGGTGTGGCGATGAACCGCCCGCGAATCAATTGCGGGCTATGAGGGGAAACCTATTAAAATGGGTTCAGAGTTAAAAATTGAGTCCATAGATATACCTTGTCACCCTAATCTCCCTTTTATAAAATGCAAACCAAAGATGTATTAATCCAAAAACTTGAGCAAATTCCAGAAGCTCTAACCCAACAAATGCTCATCGCTCTCCAATGGCTTCAGCATCAACACTCCACGTCATTAAATTCCAGAAAACCAAATCTAAACTTTGAGTTACCCTCCGATCGTCAAATAACCGAGGAGCAGACGCTTTATATTGGGTTGAAAGCTGCTTTCGCCATTCGGAATTTTGTCCCAGTTCGATCGCAATTTCAATGTATTCTTCCAGGGAATGGCCGATCGTTTCTGTGATGCCAAGACGCTGCAAAATGGCATAGGAATGACGACTCCGCATGGATACTCCGGGATAAGTGACCACGGGCAGCCCACAGGCCACTGCCTCTAGGGTGGAATTTCCCCCTGTCCAAGCGATCGTATCTAAATAAATATCCGCTAAATATTGCAGTTGAATATAATTGTCCCAGGATTGTTTGGGTAAGATTTGACAATACTCCGTACTGGATAGTCCAACCTGGCTAAAACTTTCCTGTAAACGTTGAGCAAAGGCTTCTCCTAATAAAAAGGTTTATAAAAAGACAAAATAGGCTTGGGGAACCCCTTGGGCAATGGCAGGGTAAATAAAATCGTATTGGGGTAAATATTTAAATAAGGACTGGCAAGAGAGATACAGAATACGATCGTTTGGTAAGTTAAAAAACGATCGATCTTGGCAGGGTTTAGGTAGCTTCGGTGTGGGATAACAGAGTCCTAAATGGGGTAAATGGACGAGTTTTTCGGTATAGTGAGCTTGGCTTTGTTCCGACTCCATTAAATGACTAGAGAGATAGTAATCGATGAATTTTGACCCAGAGGTAACGGGATGTCCCCAGGCGGTACATTGCACGGGGGCTAGACGCAATTTAGACAGCAAATAGGTGCGCGGCTCCATGCCCAGATCGGGAAAAACTAAGAGATCTAAACGATCATTTCGGATGGTATGAACCGAGGTTTCTAACCAAGATTCAAAATTCTCAAACTCCGTGTCTGGCAAATTCTTAAATTCACAGGACGCATCACAAAACGCCTTGGTATAGCCATCCAGGGTATCCCCAAAGTGATAGGTATAGACCTCAAATTTCTGTCGATCGTGATGTTGAACCCAGCCCAGGGCCCAGCGAGCCCCATTATGCCGTCGTAGATAATAGGACGCATACCCAATCCGAATTTTCCTGGTGGGTAGCCCTGATGTGGGGTCTAGGAAGGGAATTTGATCTGGCTCTCCATGGCCCTTTTTGGGAGAGTGGTCTGGGGGGAACGAATACATCCACTGGGGATACCGAGCAGCCAATAGGGTTTCAACGATCGTTGCACATTGAGTTTGAATCTCTCGATCGTTTTCCCCTTGGTAGTTAATAAAAGCATGAATAAACGATCGGAAAAAACTAAAGAGTTCATCCTGAATCAGCGGGTTATTAAAATCTAAGAGACTAACCCTATCGATCGCCTGTTGAAACTGTTGGCGGAAAACCGCAAGTTCATCCACATGGTTATAGAGAATGGGAAAATTAATGGCTTCCAGCAGATCTTGAAGGGCAGGAGTCTTAAAAAATTCATACTTTTTAGACCAATCTCGACTGAGTTGGCTCTCGTTTTGCTTATTGAGATAAAGCAGTAGGGGTCTTAAATATTGGGGTTGGGATAAATTGGATTTTATCAACTGCTCACAGGCTGCTGCTACCACTGGTCTGACCCTATCTGCCTGCTTTAGATTTTGGTAAGCTTCACATTGATAAGCCTCACATAGGGCTAAAGCACTTTCAAAATGAGTCGGATCCATCCCTAGGGCTTGCTGGTAGGCCAGAATGGCCTCTGCTGGTTTCTGTTGACTCTCTAGCAGTTTTCCTTGATAAAAATAATGTTGACTGGGTTGATTGCCCAAAGCGATCGTTAAATTATGCAAGGCTTCAGAATTATGGGGGGCCAGTTGCAGAGCCTTTTTATAACTTTGAATAGCCTGATCAGAACGATCGGTTTTAAGATATAGATTGCCTAAGTTTAAATACAGTCCAAAATGCCAGCGACTTTTTTCTAAACCATCCCGGTAAACTGCTTCCGCCGCATCCCATACCCCTAAGGTACTGAGTAAGTTACCGAGGGCACAGTAACTATTCAGATTTTGAGGATTCAGATCGATCGATCGTTGATAGGCTTCAAGGGCAGAATCCATTTCTCCTAGGGCTTCCTCCACTAAACCAAGGGTATAGTAATAAACACTATTAGACCGCTCCATTACGATCGCTTTTTCAAGTGCTTGCTTCGCCCCTTGATAATTCTGAACTTGAAAGAAAGAACTCCCCAAATCTGCCCATAGGGAAGGAACAAAGGAATTACATTCAAGGGCATACTGATAATATTGAATCGCCTCTTGCCAGCGTTGAACTTGAAAAGACTGAACTGCTAAATTTCGCCAGCGATCGGCTTGCTCTAAACGATCGTCATACAAACTCTGAACGATCGTTTTTTCAGCACTGAGGGTTAATCGGGGCAAACTGCCTAGGGCCTGCTTCAGATCGTCGAAATCATCTAGATAATTAGAACTAGAATCTTTTAGATCCAGATCTAGGGAAGCCAGAACAGCATTGAATTGAAATGGAAGAATGTCTAAGAATTCAGCAAAAATAGATTCATTCACATAAGAAAGATGTACAGAAGTTCCTAATATATCTTGATTAGAATCCTGATTAAGATCCTGATCGGTGGGTAATAAGTCCAGTAAATTTGCAGATCCAAATACAAAACTAAAATACAACTCTAGATCCGCTAGTTGATCGTCCTGGCCTACAAAAATCCAGGAGATCCAAGGGGAAAACCGATCGTTCAAAATCTTCTCTGCAAAATTGTCAAGCAGACCTTCCTCCAAATCCGCCACCCTAGGCAATACCCCAGGCAACACTAAAATATTAATATCTCGCCATTCAATCTCAGCACCAGCGATCGTTCTGGAAAGATCCGGTTGACTGAATAATAGAGATCCCCTTTGCAACATTAAATAACTATTGAGCAACAGGGTATCTGCGGAAGAAAGTTTCATAGCACCAAAAGCCAAATATCTGAGGATTAAAACTAAAAACTCAAGCTAAAACCT
>DALYGI010000161.1:4367-5552 GCA_031971595.1 Prochlorotrichaceae cyanobacterium CTOTU29312 | reverse complement strand
CTCAAGCTAAAACCTAGAGATAAAAACCCAAGCCCTTTTTAGGTGAAACGATCGCTACTACATCCTACGGTGATTTACCCCTTATCCAACTCTTATTAAAGAAATATTAAAGAAACTTGCTATTCTAAGGACATCCCCGACTGCCTCAGGGGATAAATGGTGGATCCATGCCACTACCCTCTCAACCTTTTTGGGGATCCACAGAACGAGATCCCCTCCGCTGCTAACCCTTGTTTAATTCCAGCACCGATCGTATCACTTTAGCGCTATGATCACTCACGAACGCTGTTCATACCGTACACTCAGATCCTACTTAGATCAGTCTTAAAGCATTCGCTTGTGCTTGCAATCTTCTCATCGATTCTTCTCTTGTTTCAGTAAAATTAGGGTTCATAATTGCTTAAGGAGGGTAGTATTCAATGGATCAAGAAACTATTCAAACTTTAACTCAACTCCTCCTTGAGGATGCACGCTTACGTGAAGAGGTCATGGAAAAGGTCATCCTGGCTCCTGGGGAGGTTCTCTTTCGCAGGGGGGATCCTGGCGATACCCTGTACCTCCTGGAAACCGGAGAAATTCGTATTTTCACCGAGGATCCCCAAGGTCAGGAAATCACCATTAATCAACTCAGTTCAGGCACCTGCTTCGGAGAGTTAGCCCTCATTGATACCCGACCCCGCTCCGCCAGTGCCGCCGCGATCGGCCCCTGCCAATTGTTGCGGATTTCCCGCGAAGCCTTCCTGGCAGAGGTAGACCGATCGCAACCTCTCAATCGTTGCCTGCTACAACTACTCTCTGCACGAGTTCGCTATATGACCGAGTATGTAGAGCGCTTGGGCCTGTGGGCCCGCCTCATTGCCAATGAGGATTATGCTTCTATGTCCGCCACCCTGTCGGAAATTGACTTAAAAGGGGATACCCTGCTGATCGCCGTCGCAGACTCCATTCGGATTATGGTCAAAGCGATTCGGGAGCGGGAAGAAACACTCAAGAAGAGTCTGCAAGAGTTGCGGATTGAAATCGATCGGGAGAGTTTGCAACGTAAAGTTGAAGAAATCACCGATACGGATTACTTCCAAGGCCTCTTAACCCAGTCCCGTGAACGTCGCCAAAACCGTCGCCCCAGAGGGTCAGAACCTCCCGTCCCCCCCTTAGAATAATCTTTAAGAATAATCCTTACCGAAT
>DALYGI010000161.1:0-4267 GCA_031971595.1 Prochlorotrichaceae cyanobacterium CTOTU29312 | reverse complement strand
TCAGAACCTCCCGTCCCCCCCTTAGAATAATCTTTAAGAATAATCCTTACCGAATATCAGCGGGATTAACGCCATCCCCCTCAGGGGAAGCCTCTGCCGGTTGATTCAAGCGGGACAGGGGTACCTGTGCAGGCTCGGTGGAGTCTGGTTTCCCCCCAGACTGGGATTCGATCGCGGTGGGGGCCGGTGGTTCATTATTGGCATTGGGGCCATAGGTCAACGCCCAGGATTGACGATAGAGCAATTCCAACTCACTGCCCGCCCGTCGAAAGACCTTCACCTGGGTAAAGAGAAACACCTGAAACAGACGGTAAAACGCCAAACTCACGATCGCCACCACTAGCCCCGATGCCGTACTAATTAACGCCTCCCCAATCCCGATCGTTACCCCTTCTGTCGAAGCTGTGCCCAAATCCCCTAAGCGGATATTCCCTAGAGAGCGAATCAGCCCCAAAACCGTCCCCAATAACCCCAGCAAAGGAGAGAGGGCAATCACCGCCTCTAAAAACTTTTCTCCCCGGCGCATACTGGCCAACTCCTCATCCGCCGCCGCTTCCAACGCCAGACGAAAAACCTCAGGATCAGGATTAGCCAACCGCAGGGGAGCATACAACAGGCGACCAATGGGCTGATTATTAAACCGTCGAGCAGCAGCCATGGCCCCATTCCAGTCGTAGTAAGCGGCCTCTAGCACCTGTTTCACAATTTCTGTCTCTCGGTTCAAAACATTGACCCAAAACCAGAGCCGCTCCACCGTAACGCTCAACGACAAAATCGACAGCGCAAACAGGGGCCACATCGCAGGGCCGCCCTTCTCAAATAATTCCCAAATAGTCACAAAACGCGCTCCCCAGCACTTAACTTACCAGCACTAACTGAACTAACTTAAATAAGGCTCCCAAGGTTAACGTGAGCCATCTCCTCCAGAAGTGTATAATACTCTACCGGACTTGCGCCCGGCCCTGCCCAAATCTTATCCTCTTGTCCCATGCCCCAAGATGATCTGTCGCTCTTAGAGGAAGAACTTGAATTAACCAGTCCCCTCGATCGCTGGGAAGAGCAGGCACCTGAGCCTCCCCCGGATCCCGATGCGGTGCTGGCCTTACTTAGTGCAGCAACCAGTACCCCCCAGGAACGAATTTTAGCCGCCCGCACATTTTGCCAACTCCAAGACGATCGGGCCGTCCCCCTGTTGCTCAATTTTCTCAGCGATCCCTGCCCAATGCTGCGGGTCAGTGTGGCCTATGCCCTGGGGCACAATGCCAACCTAGAGGCCGTAGACCCCCTCATTACCCAACTGCGACAGGATTGGAACGGTTATGTCCGTAAAGGTTTAGTGTGGGCATTAGGAAACTGTGGCGACGATCGGGGGGTCGATCCCTTAGTCGAAGTGCTGACCCAGGATATTGCAGCAGTGCGCCTTTGGGCCGCCAGTTCCCTCGGTCAATTAGCCCAGGTGCGCTACGAGACCATTCTCCGAGCCATTCCCATCCTCGTAGAAGCCCTGCGCCAGGATCCCATTGCCGTCGTTCGGAGTAATTGCGCCTGGGCGATCGGGCAAATTTGCCAAGCCTTACCCGCCAATGTGGTCTACGCCACCAGCGTCGATGCCCTCATTGAAGCCCTAGTAGAAGACGAAGACATGAGCGTGCGGGAAGATGCTAAAACCTCCCTGCTCAAATTAGGCGATTCACGAGCCTTACAGATGATTGAAGATTTGCAGCAAGAAGGATTACTGTGGTAGGGGAGAGGGAATAGGGAATAGGGAATAGGTTACAGTGTTGAGTTTTGAGTTTTAAGTTTTGAGTTCAAGGCTCTAAGTCTTTTATCTTAAACTGTTCCCAAGGGTCGGAAAATCCAATTCCTACAGAAGGTCGGAAGACCCGCCCCCTACAATTCAAAACTCTACTCCCTATTCCCCATTCCCTATTCCCCATTCCCCATTCCCTAACCCCTAACCCCTAACCCCCATTCCCCATTCCCTATTCCCCATTCCCTATTCCCTAACCCCTATTCCCTATTCCCCATTCCCTAACCCCTGTTCCCTAAAATCCTATGAATATCTTTGGTGTTGGACTGCCGGAAATGGTAGTCATCTTTGTTCTAGCGCTTTTGATTTTTGGCCCCAAAAAGCTGCCGGAAATTGGACGCAGCCTCGGCAAAACCCTGCGGGGATTCCAGGAGGCTTCTAAGGAGTTTGAGGCGGAAATTAAAAAAGGGGTGGCGGAACTTGAGAAAGATCCCCCCCCCTCTACGGTTGCCCAGACTCCTGCTGCTTTAGCCAGTAGTACACAGCCAGAGGTTTCACTATCCCCAACCCCTGCAAAGTCTGAGGCGAATCCTGAAAATGGTGTGGTGCCGGAAACGATCGCTCCAGAGTCGAAACCCTAGGCAATCTTAGACGGTCTTAATCGTCCCGGCCGCCCAGCAAACCGGCCCGCATGGCAAAGTACAACAGTTGCAAAATGGCAGAGAGGGCCGCTGCCAAATAGGTTGCGGCGGCTGCCGTCAGTACATTTGTCACGCCGATCGCTTCTTCGCCGGTCACAATCCCATTGCTCAATAACAATCGTCTGGCTCGGAGGCTGGCATCAATTTCCACCGGCAGGGTAATGAGGGTAAACAGTACAAAGCCTCCAAACAGCACCACCCCAATTTTCGCCAAACCCAACGCTCCCATCGCCGCTCCCAGCATCACAATCCAGACCCCCAACTGGGTACCAATATTGGCAACGGGAACCAAGGTCTGACGGAAGGCCATTAAGCCATAACGATCGGCATCTTGAATGGCGTGGCCCACCTCATGGGCCGCAATCCCCGCCGCCGTGACCGATCGCCCACTGTACACCCCCGGACTGAGGCGCAACACTTTTTGAGATGGGTCATAATGATCCGACAGAAAACCGCCCACTTGCTCAATACTCACATCCGTAATCCCTCTGGCTCGGAGAATCGCTTGGGCAATATCTCGCCCGGTCATGCCCCCCCGCAGGGGTACCTGATCCCACTTTGCCGTCGAAGATTTGACCCAAAGCTGAGCGCCGCCACTGAGGGCCAAACCAGCAATCATGACTATCATGTAAAGCGGATCGAAAAACATACGTTCCTCCAAACAACTTAGATAAAGCGTTAGCTCAAGATAAAGTGAAGCTCAAGAAAAGTGAGAACCTGGTCATCCCTAGCCCATGGAATCTTTTACCTTTAACAGGCTTTCACCTTCAACGGGTAGCCACCTAGGCTAAAATAATCAACAAATTCAGGGCTGCGGGCAGGAACAACGTTCCTCAGCCTTTTTCATTTTACTGAGTTTCTTTGCTAGCGGCGTTTCTGCTTATGGCGGAATCCGAACAGTACCGTGTGTGGGTATCCCTTCAATCCAAACCTCATTAGCCATGAATGAAGAACTGGTTCTCCATATTCTCAATACCGCGTGTTACGGATTAAACCTTCATTTTAGTCTCGTTCCTCAGCCGCCCTATCTCTACATCTTTTTCGATCGTTCTCCAGAGGCAGATTTAAATTATCCCACCCTCACCGAGACCATTCGCCTCGCCGCCGTCAGTGCGGGTCTGCCGCCAGAGTACGAATACCTAGCCCTCTATAGTCGCATTTTAGGGGAAGAAAATCCCGACTGGGAAACCGCCATCTATCTTTACCAAAGCAGCATTTCCCCAGAAGCCTCTGTTCAGGAACCTGAAGCGCAACAGGAGCAGCAGGATCAAGATCAAGAGAATCAAGATCTAGATATAGACTCCGAACCCCCGATCAGTTCAGGTTTTTCAGAAACTACCGAGACTCCCGAAGCCTTCCTAGCAGAATCCTCTCTCGCCGAATCCCCCTCGGAACCGGAAGCATTTGCCGACTTTGAATCCTTATTTGGGGTTCAGGGAGATGGGGCCGCAAACCTCCCCTCAGATCAACCCCTGCCAGATCTGGATGATGAATTCACCCACGACCCAACGATCGTTTTTGAAGAAAATTTCGACGATCTAGCCGATCAAACCGATCTCGATCAGCCCGCAGATTCTCCAGATTTACTCCCTCTAGAGCAACCAGCCCCACAAGCGATCGATCCAGATCAGCCCCTAGATTCATCGCCCCTCGATTTACAGCCAGAAGAACCACTCCTCAACGATCGGGATGAGCCCATAGACGAGGTAGACGTGGATTTAGATTTAGATTTCAGTGGAGGACTGCCCCTGCCACCCCCGCCGCCACCCCCTCGACCTCTTCAGACCGCCCCCGATCGTGCTGCGGCAACTCCAGC
>DALYGI010000160.1:0-8957 GCA_031971595.1 Prochlorotrichaceae cyanobacterium CTOTU29312 | reverse complement strand
CATGATTTATGCCAGAGCGATGTAAAATCAAAAAATCACGGCGATTGCAGGTTAACACAGTCCGAGCTAAATTCGTTGCAGTTGCTAAAACCTGATCATCTGGAATCCATTTATTAGCATTGCCAACGTCATAAGCCCTCAAAACATCGTATCCCATCCGCTTTAGTTCCTGAACCAAGTCATAGGGCAAGTTTTCATCAGCATAAAACTTAAATGACATCCTCACTATCCTCTGCATTTTCTAAAGCGATCAGATCATCAATTTCTTGACGATGCAAACTGTAATACAGTTGAACGATCGACAGATCAAAAGCAGTTAAACCTGGATAATTGCGAAGTAAATCCGCTGAATCCAATCCTTTTTGAACAAAAGACATGAGGAGCCAAACCGGAATCCGGGTATTGCGAATACAAGCATCTCCACCACAAACGCCCGGTGTTTTTCGGATCATTTCTGTTAGCAAAGCATCCTGAAAAGTAGCGAGGTCTACAGTGGGCAGATCTGAAATTGTTTTGGCAAGATCCGTGGGAGATGGAGTTAAAATTTGAGGAGAATTCATAGCCATTTATCCTGTTGTTGAGATGTTTTGACGACTACCGCAATCGGCCTGACCATAACATACTGCCGATGAGCCAGAACCCTAGCAAACTGGCGATCGTTAGGAGGCCGATGCTGAACCATCCCAGTTGACTGCCTTGGCTGTGGGGATACAGCAGGGCGGAGCCGAGGATCAGGGAGCCGGTGATGATGCTAAAAGAGAGGCGGTTACCGCTGTCTTCCATGGTTTGGCGGAAGCGATCGAAATCCTGGATTTTCAGGTTCCAGCGCAGGGTTTCGGAACTGAGGCGATCGAGGAGGAGTTCTACTTGGCGGGGCGATCGGAGTCCTAGGCTTTTTACGTCTAGTAAGGTTCGTAGCAGGGCGGGTAGGGGGGCATCTCCCACCAATTGCTCTTGAAATAAATCCGCCATCAGGGGACGAATGCGATCGGGAAAGTTAAAGGTGGGATCGAGGGATCGGGCTACGCCTTCCAGGTTGGCGATACATTTGGCACAGAGACCCAGGTTGGCGGGAACCCGGATCCGGTTTTGGCGGGCAATTTGCAGGACTTCATAAAAGAGTTGGCTAAAGTTGAGTTCCGTTAGGCTCAGGGCGTAGTACTGGCGCAGCAAGAGTTCATAGTCGCTTTCTAAACGGATGAGGTTCACGGGCCGATCGGAGGGGGAGAGTTTCAGGGTTAACTGGGCACAGCGTTGGGCATCTAAACTGACGATCGCTAGGATGATTTCCAGTAAAATCTCCTGGGTGCGCGGGTCTAAGCGCCCCACCATGCCGCAATCCAACAAGGCCACCCGCCCATCTTCTAAATAAAACCAGTTGCCAGGATGGGGATCCGCGTGGAAAAAGCCATCTAAACACACCTGTTGGAAAAACGATCGTACTAGGAGGGTGGCCACGGTTTTGGCCTCTGTTCCTTCTGCCTCCGCTTGCCAATCTCTGGCTTTGAGCAGGGGGGCTCCGGGCATCCACTCCATCACCAAGACCTGGGGCTGGGTTAAATCCCAGTTGATTTGAGGAATGGTTAATTTCTGGGCGTTGAACCAGCGGCTCTGGCTCAGATTTTGGCGCAGGGTATCCGTAAACCGAGCTTCTTCCGTAAAATCTAGCTCGGCCTCTAGGGCCTGGGCAAATTCCCGCACAAGCCCTTGAAGATCATAGTCCTGGCCCCAATCCGTCAGGGAGACTAATTCGGCTACCCCCCGAATCAGATCCATGTCCCGCTCCACGATCGATCGGAGTCCGGGGCGCTGCACTTTGACAGCCACGGGGGTGCCATCCCCTAAAACTCCGTAGTGGGTCTGGGCGATCGACCCCGCTGCGATCGGTTCCTGGTGAATTTCCTGAAAGACCTCGGCCACGGGCTTTTGCAATTGAGCCTGAAGAATCGCCTCCACTTCTACCCAATCGACCGGCGGCACATTGGCCTGTAAATCCGTGAGGGTTTGGATGTAGCTGGCCTGCAACAAATCCGGGCGGGTACTGAGCAACTGCCCCAATTTGACAAACACCGGCCCCAACTCCACTAAAATATTCCGCAACACTGCCGGAGGGGGTAACTCTGGGGTTCCCGCACGGCTCCCACTCAGCAAACGGCGCATATAGTCCCAACCGTTGCGAAAGACCACTTCCAAAATTTCTCGTTGCCGACCGCTGGTTCGCGCCAGAGAAAACATAGGCCTAATCCTGAATTAACTTTTGCAACATTTAGGGATGACGATCGGTTCTTGCCTGAGTATAAGGATTAGGTTGAAATTACACCCCTTGAAGCGGCACTCGCCACCCATGAATGTTTTCTCCTCATCTCTGGCCGATTTATCCTGGGAAACGCTACTAGAACACTGTAATGCAGACTTAGAGCAATTTCCCCAAAATGCAGTTCTCTGGCGACAACGGGGGCTCGCCCTGGCCCATCTGGGGCAACAGGATGCGGCTTTGTCTAGTTTTAATTGCTCCCTAGCCCTCCAGCCGGATGTGTATCAAACCTGGTGCGATCGGGCGGTGTTGCTGATGGACTGGGGACATTATGAAGAAGCGGTTCACAGTAGCGATCGGGCGTTGGCTCTTCAGCCTAATATTGCGGCGGCGTGGAACTATCGGGGCAAGGCTTTATACCATCTTCAGTGTTGGACTGAAGCCCTGTTTTCCTACGAACGGGCGCTCAATTGGGAACCGCGCAACCTTGAGGCCCTCATCGGTCGAGGGGAACTGTTGGCCTTGCAGGGAGAGTTTCGCTCGGCGTTAACCAGTTTGGAACAGGCCCTCATCCTCAAACCGGATGCGGTGCAGGCTTGGTCTCACCGGGGCAATATTTTAGTGGAATTAGAGCAATGGCAAGGGGCCATCGATTCCTACAGTCAGGTGATTGCCCTGGATGCCCATCAGCCCCAAACCTGGAAAGGCCTGGGAACGAGCCTTTATAACCTGGGACGCTACACGGAAGCCCTGGACAGCTACGATCGCTCCCTCACCTTAGATCCAGACCAGTGGGAAATCTGGGAATACCGGGGTCACTGCCTGGGCAAGTTGGGATATTACGCCGAAGCCATCGACAGCTACGATCGTTGCCTGAGCTTAAACCCCGCCGCCAGCCAAGCCGCCTTTTACCAAGGGGTCGCTTGGAGCGAATGGGGGAACTTTACCCAAGCCCTGAAAAGTTACGATCGGGCTAGCGATGCCTTCTCGGAAAATCCCCTCTTTTGGTATAACCGCGCCAGTTGTCACGCCCAACTTGGAGACTCAGACCGCACCTTAGCGGCCCTCCGGGTGACCCTTTCCCTCGATGCCCGCACCTACCTGCCCCTTGCCCAACGGGATCCAGACTTTGCCCCCCTAGCGAAGGATTGGCGATTTTTGCAATTAATCTATCCCCCTCGTACCGCCTAGGCAAATCTTTCGAGACGCAGCACAAGCAACCTAACAATTTATGCAATACTAAACGAGATATAACACCCTCTCTTGGAAATCTCTTAGCGATTATGGATATTTTGACCTTAGGCTGGGCTGGTCTTTTAGCCATGTTTACCTTTTCCATTGCCCTAGTGGTTTGGGCCCGTAACGGTGACGGCACCCTGAACTTCTAGACCATTCTAGAAACCGCTAGAAACCTCTAGGTCTAGCCGCACCACTGGCTTCAGGCAAAACCCGGCGGTAGAGAGGATCTCCCCTGTCTGCCGCTTTAATCTGGGGACTTAAACTTCTCCCATCCTTTTACTTGCCCTCTCTTGATTGATAACCCAGATTGTTATCCCAGATTTGATCTATGTATATCGTTGAAATTTCCCTTAAACTCACCCCCATGCCCTTTTCCGTGCAACGTAAGGTAGTGGAAGATGCCCAAAGCCTTTACGATCGCATCTTAGAAGCCATGAAATCCGGTACCCCTCAACTCTTAGAACTCACCTGTGAGCATCAACCGGAGAAAAAAGTCACCCTACTGACCAGCGAAATTACTGCTGTGCAGTTCTACGAAAAATCGGGATCTGCCATGACCGGTAAGCGTCCTGGCTTTGCCTTTGCTGAGTAGTTTCATGGCCAGCGGTACCACCAGCTACACGCCTCAGGAATACGGCTTAATCGTCCAAGAGGTCAGTTTCCAATGGCCAAACGGGGAGCCGATCCTGCGTTCCTGTAGCTTTGGGGTACCCAGGGGTCAGTTTTGGATGTTGTTGGGCACCAATGGCAGTGGCAAATCGACCCTCTTAAAGCTTCTGGTGCAGTTATTACCCCAACAAGGGGGCCAGATTTACCTCGATCGTCCCGTGGGATTTGTTTTTCAAAACCCCGACCATCAATTAGTGATGCCCACCGTGGGGGCCGATGTGGCCTTTGGCTTAGTGGAAGAGCAATTGCCCTACCCTGCCGTGCGTCAACGGGTTCAAGATGCCCTGAGCGCAGTTAACCTAGGGGACTTAGAGCGGCGGCCCATTTATGCCCTCAGTGGCGGCCAAAAACAACGGGTAGCCATTGCGGGAGCCATTGCCCGCCATTGTCAGGTGTTGCTGCTGGATGAACCCACCGCCCTATTGGATCCCGATAGTCAAATCGACTTAGTGCAGCGAGTTCGCCAGATCGTCTACGATCGCCACCTCACGGCCCTTTGGGTAACCCATCGGCTCAATGAACTGGACTATTGTGATGGGGCTTTTCTGTTGCATCAAGGGAAAGTCATTGATCAAGGGGATCCCCAACGCATTAAGCAGAAAATTCAGCGTCCCGCCTTTCGTTAAAGTACAACTATCCTCAGATCCCCGGTTTCTGGGGACAGAACATCAAGAGATTGGGCTTCGTTCTAGAAGAAACCGGGGATATTAATTCGGCAACTAAAAACTTGAATCTGACAACTTGAAATCTATGAGCTTATCCCTAGACGAGACCCTGAAACTGTTGCGATCCTATAGTTGTGTAACGCCAAAAGTTGTTACTCCAGCGGAAAAAATTCCTGTGCAACAAGCGATCGTGGAGGTGATAAAACGATCGGAAGGTGGGGATTTTGGTCTTAATTTTGGCATTTGTGCCGATACCCCAAACCAAGCCATTCAAGCCCTAGTTAGCTATCTCACAGGGCTAGGTTATGCTGTAGATCTAGAGACCCTAGACACCCTTAATCCAGATGCTCCCGAAGAACCCATTACGGGGGTCACGTACTTAAAATATAACGTGCAACGACAAGCCTTTTATGTAGATGAATATACGGGAACCTATCGAGGGGTTTTAATTGCCTGCCAAGGGGATGAAACCGTATCGGGAACCTATGGTTATTTTCCTCTGGATTTATTTGATTAGAACTTTTAGATTAGGATAGATCCCATGAAACATATTCGCTTTGACTGGGCTATTAAAAAAATTCTACGAGACAAGGTTAACTTTGTCATTTTAGAAGGCTTTTTAAGTGAGTTAATTGGAGATTCTATTACGATCGAGTCCATTCTGGAGAGTGAGAGCAATAAATTTGCGGAAGATAGTAAGTTTAATCGGGTAGATATTTTAGCCCGTAGTAGTGACAAAAAACTGGTCTTGATTGAAGTCCAAAACAGTACGGAGCAGGATTACTTTCATCGGATGCTGTATGGAACTTCTGCCTTAATCGCTGAATATTTAACCCAAGGTGAACCCTACGGGAATGTTAAGAAAGTCTATTCCATTAACATTGTCTATTTTTCCCTCGGGCGGGGGGATGATTATGTCTATGAAGGACGTATGGATTTCCGGGGTAGACACCTGAACGATCGCTTAGAACTTTCCACGAACCAACAGGAGATATTTAAACTTCAGCAAATCTATCAGATCTTTCCTGAATATTATTTACTGCGGGTTAATAAATTTGATAATGAGACGAAGGACAACCTCGATCAATGGATTTACTTTTTAAAGAACAGTGAAATTAAAGAAGAATTCTCTGCCCAAGGACTAAAAGAAGCTAAAACAAGACTTCGGGAAGAACGCTTAGAGGGAGAAGAAGCGGCAGCCTATCGTCGATTTCTGAAAGACCGTCAGTACGAAATTAGTATTTTAGCCAGCACCAGAGCAGAAGCAGAGTTAGAAGGCTGGAAAAAAGGAGTGCAAGAGGGCTTGGAGCAAGGTATTCAACAGGGCATTGAGGAAGGGCAACGGCTCCAACAAATGCGTATTACTCAGATTGTCCAGAGCCTAAAACGATCGGGAAGTCCCGTGGAATTTATTGCCGAAGTCACCGGCTTAACGATCGCGGAGGTGAAGGCATTGCCACCGGGCTAGAAATTGGGCTTGTTGTGAGGTGTGCTTATGGTAAACTATAGACCTCAAAACCTAAGCCTTAAGATTTGGGACTAGGAGAGTGGAGACGCACCTATGGAATGGCATATCACCGATGCCCAAAGCTTAGCGCTAATTGATCAAGAGATCGGAACCTCCGTTCTCTCACCCTCGGAATATGAAATTATCCGGCGGATCATTTATGCCACGGCGGATTTTGAGTATAAAAACTTAATTCGCTTTTCTGAATATGCCCTCCAAGCCGGTGCCGCTGCCCTTGCTGCCCGGAGTACGATTATTGTGGATGTGCCTATGGTTCAGGTGGCGATTATGACCATTATTCAAGCTACCTTTGCCAATCCCATTTATTGCAGTACTGAGGCGATTACCCGTCCCCAAAAGGATCAGTCTAAATCCGCTTGGGGGACAGAAACCCTGGCCCGTCGCTACCCCGAAGCAATTTTTGTGGTGGGTCAATCTCAAACGGCTTTTGCCAAACTAGCGGAATTGATCGAGCAACAGGAAATTCGGCCCGCCTTGGTGATTGGCACTCCCGCCAGTTTTGTGGGTGGAGAAAAAACAAAACAGCGCCTCAGCCAGTCCCTCGTTCCCCATATTTTTACCGATGGGCGTAAGGGCAATGCGGTGGTTGCCGCCTCCATTCTCTGTGGTTTAGCGGATCTCGCCTGGCAAGCCTACGGACAAGAAATGAAATAGAAAGGGGTCTAGGGACTCTGGGGATCTCAGCTGCCTCAAAGCTGCGAGAGATCCCCGTTAGAGCCTGAATTTTTGTTGAATAGCCCCACAGCGATCGGTGGACACCTCTTCAGGAAAGCGGGGATCGTCAAAATTGACCTGAAAATTAGGATAGGGCGATCGACTTTGTAGGTCTTCCAATGTATGGCGCAAATCCACGTAAGCCTGCCGTTGATCCGAAGAAATCTGGGGAATGCCAATTAAGTTAGTGGTCAGATCGATCGCATTTTGCCATTGCTGAAGACAGATGGCCACTTCTAAGTGGGTCTGCTCCACCCCGATCGCCTCTGGACTCACAAACCTGGCCAAGGCCACGGAAGATCCCAGCACCCCTAGCTCCTGCACCCCTAGCGCTTGTGCCAGACCACAACATCCCCAGACTAAAATCCTGATCCCCTGCTGCATCGGATCCCCCTTAAGACTCGGACTGCTCCGTAGGATCCAGGGTGGCATCCTGCTCCGCCATCTGTTTGGCCTGTTTTTCCTGCTCCCGTTGTTCCCGGCGTTTGCGCTCCGTTGCCACCATTTCTTCCATCAGGAGACGTGCCTGGCCCATTTTTTCTAAACTACTAAGGTAGAGTTCCACATCTTTCTTTAGCTTGTCACTGGGTAACCCTAGCCCCGTCCCAAAGGTTTCCAGAACCTCCATGAGGCGGTCTTTGTTTTGCAGCAGTTCCCCATCCCCGTAAGCCAGCACCCCCGTCAGCCCAATGCCAAACAAACGGCTGTACTTAAAGGTTGAATTGGTAGCGATCGTTTTAAACAGGGTAATGAGTTGGCCATTGCTGCCCTGCCCCTCCAACGCCTCCTCTAGATCCGCCAGGGATAGCTCCTGACAAAGATTCACCACCTGCTCCGCATCCGTGCGATAGCGGCTAGACTGGGCTTCCGTCGCAGCACAGAGGGCGGCAAAAATGGGCTCAATGTCTTGGCTGGGTTGATAGCCCTCCATAAAACGATCGAAAGTTGTGACAACCCCTAGGGCATAGATGCCGTCATAGACAAAGGTTTTGTTCACCCACAGGAGGTGCATCTCCACCATCATTTCTTCCAGAAAACGGCGGTAGATGGAACTAATAGGCCGAGTGTGTTGCTTATAAAAACGACGCTTTGTATCCGAGAGTGTAGGGACAGTATTCACAGCATTACCGATCGCGTTAAACAGTACAAGAGTCAAACCCAGGGACAAAGCCCCTCTCCATTAACGCACATCTTGGAAGCGCGGGCTACCTGTATCCGCCTTCTAACGCAATTCTCCTTTTGATAATGGACGGGTGGTGCCCCCGTGCCCGCCCTGGTGCGGCAATATAAACGCGATGTGCAACTTATTAAACTTATTAAAATGGACTGATCGATCGGCTGAAACCCTTGCAGGCTGGGATCGGCTCTCAGTTTTGCGGCATTTTTGAATATTGTAAATGCTCAAGAAACTGCTGGGCTTCCGCCTGGGTTAATTGATAACGGGACTGTTTACCAAATTGATTCTGTAGATATTGTTTGCTCTGTTCCTGAGTCCAAGCAACTCGCTTCATTGCGTCCTGAATCAGTTGAACTTCTGGTAAAATTTCAATAATACCCGCAATTAATCGATAACAAAATGGTTCCTGATCGGGGTCAGGATGCCACGGTTGAGAAAGGCTTAGACACAATAAACAATGGGAGCTTAGGGGTTCGCCATTTTTTAATTTTTCAGTTATTACGGGATCGGTAATACTCAAATGGTAGTGTTCTAAACCATACTCAGCATCCCTAATTACGCCCCGCCATTTATCCCGATCCATGGATAGACTCCGCTGCTCCCGATCGTCTTTGTAATAGGAAAAATCCGTCACCTCAATCAGTTGTAAGGTACGCACTGGAGCCCTCGATTTGAGCAATTGAAAAGGAATGGCTTTACCATAGTCAGGAT
>DALYGI010000159.1:0-9055 GCA_031971595.1 Prochlorotrichaceae cyanobacterium CTOTU29312 | reverse complement strand
GATTATTCTTGAAATACGACATAAACTCACCCCTAGCCCAGAAACCAGAGCAGCCTTGACGGATTTAGTGATCTTTTTGCAGGAGTATGGGGAATAACGATCGCTTTACCGCCCTTTTGGTGACATCCGTTAAACTAAGTTCATGGTCAGTTTCTTAGCTCTCCTGCCGCGATCGTTAACTACTTTTCTGTATGCCGTAGCTGCCCTACTGAGGTTTTATGGAAACACCGACACCATCCCCATCCCCCGAATCTCCTTTACCATGCTCGATTCGAGCCTGCTGGCGTTCGCGATTATGAAACTGATGAAACTGACCCGACACAATCAGGATATTGTTGCATGGTTACCTATAGAACCCAATCTCTTGATACCACGCCTGAAGCAGAAGCCTACTTATTTAATTTATGGCGATCGTGGAGTTTACAAAAAAAATTAGCTCACTTAAATTATTCTACTTATAGCCTGCGCTCAACAACGTGGTATTTTGCCAAGGTTCAATACGGTTCTTTAGGAAAAGAGCAAATTGTTTACTTTTTGAAAAAAATAGGTGAATCATTTTTACTAGACTTCAATACTCTTTTCTCTGAAAAACTGATCATGATTGGTGTTCTTGAAGAGGCTTTAATTGTTGCTCAAATTCTAGAATCTTTAGGAATTAGTTATTTTATTGGTGGATCTGTGGCTAGTGGCGTATGGGGAGAATTGCGCTATACCCAAGATTTGGATTTAGTGGCTGATATTCAGGTTCATCAGGTTGAGGATCTGGTCAAGGCGTTCTCACCTCGGTTTTACCTCAGTGATACTGCAATCAGAGAAGCGATCGAGCATAAACGATCGTTTAACTTAATTGATAATGATACGGCTTGGAAAATTGATATTTTTATTTTAAGTTCTGATCCCTTTCATCAAAGCGAGTTTCAGCGGCGACAACAACTCAGAGTTGATGATCAGGGAAATCTGCTTTATTTTACCAGTGTAGAAGATATTATCTTACAAAAGTTTCTCTGGTATCATTTATCCCAAAAACAATCAGAACAACAATGGCGCGATATTTTAGGCATTCTAAAATTGCAAAAAGATCGGCTAGATTTTCCTTATTTGGAACATTGGGCGCGGCTTTTAGAAGTATATGATGATTTGATCAGAAGTTTGGCTGAATCTGGTTATGCTTCCTCAGGTTGAGCTTAGAAGTACGACAAATTTTAGGACAGCATATTTTCTGGTGAGTGGAATGCCGGTTTAATCTGAGGAAGTTACGTCTGCCCAAGTAGAAAATAAATTCTGATTTTCTTCCAGGGTCAAGTTCAATTCACTTTCAACTTTGGCTAGGGTTGTAAACTCACTGTAGGCCATATTTCCCTAAGCAGGCTCCTGGGCCAAGGTAGCAAGCTGTTCTTCTTGATCTCGCCCAATACAAGATTGAATTACGAGGTCAAGATCCCCCTCTAAAATACCTTCTAGGGCGAAGTTTTGTCCTAAGCGGTGGTCGGTTACCCGGTTGTCTTTGTAGTTATAAGTCCGAATTTTTTCCGATCGGGAGCCCGTTCCCACCTGGGATCGACGCATGGAGGTGACGGCTTCCTGCTGTTCTTGGAGTTTAATTTCGTAGAGTTTGGCCCGCAGGATTTGCATGGCTCGCTCTCGGTTCTGAAGTTGCGATCGTTCTTCCGTACAAAATACACGAATGCCTGTGGGTTTGTGGAATAAGTCCACGGCGGTTTCTACTTTGTTGACGTTTTGCCCTCCGGCTCCCCCCGATCGGGCAGTGGTCATTTCGATGTCTTTGGGATCAATGTGAACTTCTACGTCATCCACCTCCGGCATGATGGCGACGGTGGCAGTGGAAGTGTGAACCCGTCCGCCGGATTCTGTCACGGGAACCCGCTGCACCCGATGCACTCCCGCTTCAAATTTGAGTTTGCTGTAAACCCGATCGCCTTGAATTTCAAGAATAGCTTCTTTGAAGCCTCCCATATCTGCCAGGGATTCACTGAGCAATTTGACGCGCCAGCGCTGGGATTCGGCATAACGGGAATACATACGAACTAGATCGGCGGCCCAAATACTGGCTTCTTCCCCTCCCGTGCCTGCACGGATTTCTAGCATGATGTTTTTGTCATCATTGGGGTCGCGGGGCAAGAGGAGAATTTTAAGTTGTTTTTCCAATTCCGAAAGACGTACTTCGAGTTCTTCAACTTCTAACTCGGCCATCTGACGCAACTCTAGATCTGCCGCAGCTTCTTTCAAAATTTCTGTCGCGTCCTTGAGATCCACTTGGGTCTTTTTCCAATCTTCATAGACCCCTACGGTTTCTTCTAGGGACGATCGCAGTTTGGCTACCCGCTGGAATTCATCTGGCTTGCTGGCCACATCGGGATCGGCAAGCTTTCGAGTTAACTCGTTAAAGGTTTGCTCGACAGATGATAATTTGCTCAGCAGGTAAGCTTCAGCCATAACTTAGATCAGTGTGTTCCTGGGTAGGGGTGTTGCATTTTCGTAGAAATCATCTTAGCAAAATGGCGCACAAATGGCTAGATTGAGACTAAAAATGGTGGTGGGGCAGTGGATCTCAGAAAATTAAGGGAATTTGAAGGTCATGGTTCAAGGAAAAGGATGGCAATGGCGATCGTTTCAAACACTAGGATTAGTGTTGATTTTAGTTTGTTCTCTGATGCGCTTTGTCCATTTAGACAGTAAACCTTACTGGTATGATGAAGTTTACACCTCTTTAAGACTATCCGGCTCTACCAAGGTTGATATTTTTGAACAGGTGGGAATAGAACAGCATAATTTTGGGGATCTGACCAATTTTCAGTGTCCCCCTAGGGATGGAAACCTAGGCAATGTTTTGCATGGGCTAATTACGGATGATGTTCACCCTCCTCTTTATTTTGCCCTGCTGTACTATTGGATAAAAGTTTTAGGCTGTACGCCTGGTGATTTGAGGCTTTTCTCTGCAATCCTCAGCCTACTTTTAATTCTCGCAAGTTATGTTTTGACAAGAGAAATCTTTTGTTCTGAGGCTATTGCCCTTCTAACGACTCTTTTAGTGACAAATTCGCCTATATTTTTGATTTACGCTCAAGAAGCTAGGCAATATACTTTATTGGTACTGTTAGCATTATCTTCTAGTATCTTTTTATGTCGTTATCTCGATCATAAAAACACTAGTATTAAAAATCTGATTTGTTATGTTTTTTTATCAACCGCTGGACTCTATTGCCATACTTTATATTATGGAGTGGTGGCGGGTCAGCTTGGGTATTGCCTTTTCAATTCTGTTCCATTCAAGAGAAATCACTCTCTCATAAAAAATATTTTGTCTAGCATCCGACTGAGTAAAGAAATTATATTGACTGTGGGATTAAGTTTCCTGCTTTTTTTAATATGGTTGTTAAAAGTAATTTTGGTTCAGGGATTTAAAATTACCGTGGGCGCTGATTATACTTGGAAGGAGTTTTCAAGACAGATTCTATGGCAGCGAATTGTTCTCAATTTCACTAGTATTATTCATGATTTTGAAAGTCCAATAAAATCAGAAATTTTAACTCAGAATGTAGCGAATGTCTCATTGTTAGATCTGAATTTAAATGAAATTTTGATGATTGTTTTTATTCCTGTAATTCTCCTCTATAGTCTCTGGTATACGATTAGGCATAGCGATCGTTCTCGTACTGTGTTACTGGGTTGGCTTGCGTTACCTTCCATTCTGTTTTTATTGAAGGATTTATTACTGGGTGGAAGTGCAGCTAGTATTATCCGTTATCAGCTTCTATCAGTGTTTGGTTTATATGCTGCGCTCTCTTTTTGCTCAATTCACCTTTTAAAAACGTTGTCGTCACTGGGGCTTAAATACCTTGTGACAGCATTGATTATTATCCTCTGTCAACAGCAACTGACCTCTAATTTTAATTATCTGAATGCTTCCAGTTGGTGGAGTAAATATGGAGACTATCAATTGTACGAATTTGCTAATCGTGTTCATCAATCCCCGCAGCCGATCGTTGTGGCAGAGGCGAATTATCGAGAGATGGTTAATCTACTCAAGCTATCCTATGTGTTGGATCCTAAGGCTCCTTTTCAATTACTAGAAACAAATGATGTTCCTGAGACAATGCTAAAGAGCTATGATATTTTTTGGGCTCCCCAGATATAATTCCAGATATACTTAAAGCCTTCAATCTACTTCGGAGCTAGGAAGAGAAACGCTTGATAAAACGGGTGAGTTTGCGGTTGATTTTCTGGAAAAAACTAGAGGATGAACTCAACGACTTAGGGGAACCTTTCAGGACTGGATGCTGCTCAGGATTCTTTAAGTATCGATAATATAAAAATAGATCTCGATAGGGAAAATCTAAATTTTCACCCCTACATAGATTATCAAAGAGTTTTGATTGTAAGCCAATATAATGAAGATAAGTTAATGGATTATCTTTGTCGTAGAGGAGATGGTTTTTCTCCTCAAAATGAGGTGAGGTGACACAGCACCCTGTAACTTGATTTTTAGGCAGACTCAGAGCTAAGTTAATGAAACTATAGCCCGATCGCATAATTATATAGTTCAGCAGGGTTTGGTCTGGAGCCATGGGATAAAGAATTTCTGCTTCGCCTTGGTTTAAACAATTTAGAACTTTTTCTAAATCATCAGGAGATAATAAATTTTTTCGTGTTGCATAAAAACCAGAGCAAAAAATATTTTTCTTGATTTGCTCATCGGTGAATACTAATTCTAACTTAGGGCTGCTTAAGGTATAAACATGACTGGGATCTTTATATTGAAAGTCATACACTAAAAAGTCATACTCTTGTAAGAAATTAAAAATATAGTCTGGGCTTGTTAGGAGTAGGGTATCGGCATCCATGTAAATAAACCAATCGAAATCCCCACTAAACCCACAATAACGACGGTGAGTGCCAAAGCGATGATATTGCCCTGGACGGGTTTGAGGATGGGTATCCCAGGCAGAACGAGAGAATTGATCCCATTGATCGATCACGGCTTGATTGCTAAAAATAGTGACCTTGGGATTGCCCCGTTGTGCAATTTCCTGGCTCAGTCGATCGCAGCGATCGTCGTAGGGAATGATGCAGACGGGTAGGTTATTGCCATTCACCTCAATACTATTTAACAGGGCAATAATCTGATTGAGAACCACATCATTGCCTAAGGTATAAATGCCTTGTTTCATGGTCTGCCTTGGGATTGCTCAGAGTTGTTTCAAAATTTTCAGGGCTTCCTGAACATGGCCATTAAAGTTAAACTGGGAATCGAAAATGTGACGAATAATACCTTCTCGATCAATCACGTAGGTGACTCGTCCGGGCACTACGAAAAAGGTGGGAGGAACCCCATAGAGTTCTCTGACTTGATTGCTCACATCACTCAAGAGTGTAAACGGCAGTTGGTATTTACGGGCAAACTGTTGGTGTGCGGTGGGGGGATCGGCACTAATGCCAATAACGTCTGCTCCTAAGTCCTGAAATTGTTCGTAGTTGTCCCGGAAAGCGCAGGATTCAGCGGTACAGCCCGGCGTATCATCTTTGGGATAAAAATAAAGAACGATCGGTTTTTTACCGATGAGATCCGCTAGATTGACCGTCTCTCCGGTTTGATTGGGTAGGGTAAAGAGGGGGGCACGATCGCCGACCTTGAGGGCAGTATTGGGCATGACAGGTGTGGAATAAAAGGGGGGGAATAAAAGGACAGGGCTAGGTATGGCTCAGGGGACTAGGATCGACTGGTGGCGCTTTTAACCAGTTGACGAACAATTTTGCCGATCGAGGTCACTATATTATCGGTGGTTGTTTTCTGTACCGTTTGGAGGCGGGGGGGAATCTGGGACATCAGGCTATGAAGTTCATCCAAAAAATCATGTTCAATTGTGGAAACTTCCCCATCGGACATCAGTAAATTGGCAATTTGGGCCAGGGCTCCCAGACGTTCCGGCACATCCGTACACCCCAAGTACTGTACCATCCACAACTCTAATTGGTACGCCGACGGCGGCTCCTGAAGTAAAGCCTGAATCTCTTCGTCCTCGATCGTGTCCTGATCCAGCAGAATTTTGTTGAGGTAACTAACCTCAGCCTGATCGAGTTTACCATCCGCCCACGCTGCCCCTAGCACAATTCGAGTTAAGAGTTTGTGCTTAATATCCTCCTCCGTAGAGGGACTGAGACGGGGTGGGGTAGTCATAACAAGACAGGTAAAGTTTACGATCGTTGGGACGGGTCTGATTATCTGCTAGTTTACCCCCTTCTGTGGCTCCCCTGGCAAACTGGCCATGGTTTCTTTATCACTTCCATATAACAAAACAATAAATTTCGTGAACAAAACTTCATATTCAGGGGTAATATATCTTTACAAAGATCCATTGAGTATCTCTGCTCACATCACCTGACACTCCGATCCTATGACAGATCATTTCCCCTGGCTTACAGCAATTGTCCTGCTGCCCCTCGTAGCTTCGCTACTCATTCCCGTGCTGCCGGACAAGACTGGAAAAATAGTACGTTGGTATGCACTAGGCGTGGCCTTAGCGGATTTTGCGCTGATGTGTTACGCCTTCTGGACGAACTACGAGGTTGGCACGGCAAGCTTTCAGATGACTGAACAGTATGCCTGGGTGCCTCAAATTGGTTTGAATTGGACGCTCTCAGTGGATGGGGTCTCCATGCCTCTGGTGCTATTGGCTGGACTGGTTACCACCCTGGCGATTCTCGCCGCTTGGCAAGTGGATCACAAGCCCCGCCTCTTCTACTTTTTGATGTTGGTGCTGTACGCAGCGCAGATTGGGGTTTTTGTGGCCCAAGACATCATTCTCTTCTTTATTATGTGGGAGATTGAACTGGTGCCGGTTTATTTACTGGTGTCCATTTGGGGGGGGCAACGTCGTCGCTATGCGGCTACCAAGTTTCTGCTCTACACCGCCGCTGCCTCGATCTTTATTTTGATTGCCGGGTTAGCCATGGCGTTTTATGGCGATACCGTGACCTTTGATATGGCGGCTTTGGCCAATAAGACCTATCCCCTTTCCCTGTCGATTCTTCTCTATTTAGGGTTACTGATTGCCTTTGGGGTCAAACTAGCAATCTTTCCGTTGCACACCTGGTTACCCGATGCCCACGGCGAAGCTTCTGCCCCGGTTTCCATGATCCTAGCCGGTGTGTTGCTGAAGATGGGGGCCTATGGCTTAATTCGCCTCAACCTGGAATGTTTGCCGGATGCTCACGTTTACTTTGCTCCCGCTCTTGTGATCTTAGGGGTAGTTAACATCGTTTACGGTGGGTTTACCTCCTTTGCCCAGACCAACATGAAGCGCCGCCTGGCCTATTCCTCCGTGTCTCACATGGGGTTTGTGCTGCTAGGAATTGCCTCCTTTACGGATTTGGGGATTAGCGGAGCGGTTTTACAAATGCTCTCCCACGGTCTGATTGCGGCGGCTCTGTTCTTCCTGGCTGGGGTCACCTACGATCGTACCCACACCTTAGCTTTGGATGAGATGGGGGATGTGGGTAAAGCCATGCCCAAGGTGTTTGCGCTCTTTACCGCTGCTGCCATGGCTTCCTTGGCTCTGCCTGGGATGAGTGGGTTTGCCAGTGAACTCTCGGTCTTTGTGGGCATGACCTCCAGCGACTTCTACACCTCTCCCTTCCGGGTGGTGACCGTCCTGCTGGCGGCGGTGGGTCTGATTCTCACGCCGATCTACCTGCTCTCCATGTTGCGTCAATTGTTCTACGGCACCGATGCGCCCCTGACCTGTACCCTGGAACAGCCGGATCAGTCTGGCACGATCGACGAGAAAGCCGTCTGTTTTGGTACCAGTTGTGTCCTGCCCATGGAAGCGCACTTTAGCGATGCCAAGCCCCGCGAGGTCTTTGTAGCAGCCTGCTTCTTGGTTCCCATTCTAGCCATTGGCTTTTATCCGAAACTAGCGACCAATTTGTACGATGCCACAACGATCGCCGTGAATGCGGAGGTACGTCAATCCTACGTTCAGGTAGCAGAGGCCCGGGGTAACCTAGTGCCCCAAGAGCATCCTAGCTTAGTGGCTCAGCGTTTAGAAGAGGCTCCGGTTTTAGGACTGCTTCAATAGGGCTGTATATCAGAGCTTGAGATTCCAAAGCTTGAGATTCCAGAGATTGAGATTGAAAGGTTCAGATCGATCTCATTCTCTGAGAAATTCATAAGAATAAGGAAGAGGAGACTTCTGGTGTAATCCGGGGTTTCCTCTTTTGCGTTTTTATGCGGCAAAGTGAGACATTGTACCCTGAAATGTGGAGTGCCTATCAGACCCAAGCCTTTGATATTGGGTTTGTGTTAGGGGTGGATCAGGCCATGTTGGGGTATGAAGATACGCAGCGGTTAGCGGGCTGGAATGCAGAGGAAATTTATCATACCAGTTGGAAAGGCGTACCGAGTTTATTAGGGCATTTGAACCGACAACGGGAAACCTTTGCAGAAAACTTGCCAGTAGCGATCGTCTTTTTGGTGCCTAGTTTTGTCATTGATTACTTTGTACAACGGGCAGCAGATTTCTTTGACTGGCGATCGGGATTTTTTAAGGTATCAGCTTAGGCCACCCTCTCGCCCAAGCCCATCTCGATCGCTTGAACGGTTGACAAAAATCCTAAAAATCAGTAACGCACAGATTTGTGGAAATCATTTAATGGGATAAAATGAATGCAGGTAATCTAGACAAAAATCAATCATTGTATGAACTTGACAACTACTCTATTAAGTAGAATTACACAAACTCCTGGGCAGTGTGGTGGTCGTCCTTGTATTCGAGGGATGAGGATTCGTGTAGCTGATATTCTAGAAATGCTAGCCGAAAATGTTAGCTTTGCTGAAATCTTAGATGATTTTCCTGATTTAGAGCTTTTAGACATTCAGGCTTGTTTGATTTTTGCTGCTCGGCGTACTGACTTTCCTAGACTAACTGCATGAATATCTGGGTTGATACTCAACTACCGCCTACTTTGGCAGCCTGGCTGACTAACACCTTTCGTATACAATCTGTTGCACTACGAGATATCCAATTACGTGATGCGT
>DALYGI010000158.1:1525-9063 GCA_031971595.1 Prochlorotrichaceae cyanobacterium CTOTU29312 | reverse complement strand
GTTCTGAGAATACCGTTGAGCGTCCCCACTCGGAGAGGGCTATGGTTCGGAATACTAATTCTTTGGTGAGAGGGAATTTGAGTGTCCAAAATGATATGACTTCCCTCTTGATGAACAACTTTGTAGCCCCAATCACGACAAAGAACATCCACCAAGGTTTGTCCCTTGAGGTTACGAGGAATTTTCATTTTACGACCAATAATTCATCCTTAACTAAATGTAGTTTTATATTTGGCACTAATGGCTGATCAAAATAGTAGCCCTTAACTGCCTCTATGACATTTTCTTTAAGTTCAGCCCAAGTATCTGCCTGGGTGAAAATATTCTCTGTTAAACCTTCCGCAATAAAGCCCCCATCCTCTTCCTGGGTTACTTCAACAACAATAGTACTTTTCATGGTAATTCTCCAACTTGGTTTTCTAACTATCTCAAACGATACATCCTTCAACGCCCAAAACTCCTCCTTTGTAGAATTTTGAGTTTTGAGTTAGGGGGTTTACGGGCACTAACTCTGCTAATATTCCCGGTTGGGATAAGAATAATTCATAAAACCATTTATCCGTTTTCATTCAAACTTGCATATAAACCATTTGATCCGAAATTTTTTCGTATTTTATCCCCTGGGAATCGATCGCTAATCCATCTTGATCAAACTGTAAAATATCGCCATAGGCACTCATCCATCCCGTAATTCGAGCCGGAACCCCCGCCACGATCGCATAGGCCGGTACATCCTTAGTAACCACCGCACCCGCCGCTACAAAAGCACCTTCATGCAACGTTATGCCACATACGATCGTTGAGTATAGATCAAAAGTTCTTAAGATCATGAATCACGCCGATCCCCTTCTAAAGAACGATCGGAATTAATAGGAAGAAGCGATCGTTCAGCCAACCAATCCTCCAAATCCGCGACCCCCTCAAAATCCAACAACGCCTCCCCCAGATCCTCCAACTGAGACACTAACAACCCTAATACCACCGAACGATACTGGTCAGACAACCGACCAACCCGCCGCTCCAATAACCGAAGAACCAACTGAACTTCGCGTTGAAACCCCCGTTCTAATCCTTGCTCTAATCCTTGCTCTAATCCTCGCTCTAATCCTTGCTCTAATCCTCGCTCTAGTCCTTCCTGAATAATTTGCTGATAAAACCGAGATTGGGTAATATCCATCTGTTTCAGATCCAGAATTTGCATAATAATCTCCTTGGTTAAGTCTGGGAACTTATTCGCTAGTATAGTCTCAATTAACGATAAGCGGCGTTGAAACTCTGCCTGGGTTTGGGCTTTCTGTAAAAGATCCTTGCCAAGCTCTGCACCTCGATCTTGATCTAGAGCCAGCAACTGTAACAGTGCCAAATTTGGGCTTAAATTCTGCTGTCTTTTCAAATCACTGAGATATAGCCGAGTCACCTGTTGATCTAATAATTTCTCATAAGTTAACTCCGGGCCAAAGCGCTGTCTCCGACTACCTAAAATTAATAAACCACACCACGATCGACTCACCTGATACTGTTCTAAGTAGAGAAAAACCTCTGCAAAATAGCGACGATAAAAATTTTCATCGGTTTGCATTTGAGCTTCTGCAAACACTATGGGAATATGGAGATCATCCGCCATAGGAACAAACACACCATCTAGCCGAAACTCTTTCTCCTTAACAACCGGAGCGCTATAGGTAAATTCCCAATCTACCTCAATTCCGGGCAATAGTTCCGCTAGCATCCCCGGCTGAGATAAAAATAACTCATAAAACCACTTATCCGTTTTCATAGGGCTAGTTTACTTGGTAACGCCATAAACCATCAGGAGCTAAATCTTCACCTCCCGGCCAACAAATTCCTCCAATAGCATCTATTCCAACTTTATGAAAATAACGTGAATTGTTCAACCTCCAATACTGTTCTCTCGTTTCAATTAGCTCTTTTAGATCTAAAATAACTTGCTTATCATTTTCTAAAAAAACTTGTAATCGATAATTTTCTAAAGCTACTACACTCACGGCCTTAATCCAAGGCGTTTTAACCAGACAACTCATGCCATTTCTCCATCAATTCTTCTTGGTTGTTCAAAATAAAACTCTTGATTTTCTTAGCTTGAGAGGGTGGAACTTCTCCGGCTAAACATTCACCGCTTTCAATACTAAATGAACCAGCATAGTCTCCATATATTGCATGGCAATGAGGAATACCATGATCATCCATGTACATATAGAGGGAAATACCAAAGAAAAAAGCAATTCGAGGCATACGGTATCTAAAAACTGAAGTTACTTCAATCCCTATCACTGAACCAAAATTTAGAGACGATCCAAATTATTTGGGAGAAGCGATCGTTCGACTAATCGTCCGCATGAAGATCATCCATCAGTTCCTTAACGTTTGTAAAAGACTTAACCGATCCAGCGATCGCATCTTCTAGGGCAGAAATAGTCTCCGTATTAGGAACCAAAACCTCAAACGGCAGTGAACGTTCTGTGGCAATCCTGGTCATTAAGACACGAAATAGATCCTCAGGTGTTAACCCGATTTCCGCAAGAATAGCTGTTGCTTCTTCCTTTATTTTGCCGTTAATACACGCACTAATTGTAACATTATTAACTGTCATGGGATTCTCGCTTACATTCCTGAACTAATTAATAATAATCGTATTGGGCAGTAGCATTTACGATCGCTACTGCTGCGCCAACCAAACCTCCAAATCCGTCAGAGCCGTAAAATCCAAAAGTGCCTCCGCCAATTCCTCCAACTGGGGGACGGATAAAGCCTGTAAGCGATCGCTCTGTTCTGAAGACAATGCCCCAAACCGTCGCGTTAACAAGCGCAGCACTAGATTGGCTGCTTCTTCCTGAAGTCCTTCAGCACGACCCTCTTGCCGACCCTCCAGCTTAATCTCTTGATAAAACCGGGACTGGGTAATGTCCATCTGTTTCAGATCCAGGATCTGCATAATAATCTCCTTCGTTAAATCTGGAAACTTGTTTGCCAGTATAGTCTCAATCAGCGATAGACGGCGTTGAAACTCGGCATCTGTTGGGGCTGCCTGTAAGAGAGTTTTGCCAAGCTCCGCACTCTGCGCTTGATTCAGAACGAGCAACTGTAACAGGGCGACATTGGGCGTTAGGTTTTGTTGAGTTTTTAAGTCACTGAGGTAAAGCCGGATGACTCGCCGATCCAGCAAGTCGTTATAGGGCAATTCCGCCCCGAAGTTCTGACCGCGACTCCTTAAAATCAAGAGTCCCCGCCAAGAGCGATCGATTTGATATTGCTTGAGATACAGAAAGACCTCTGCAAAGTAGCGATGGTAAAAGTAGGCATCGGTTTGCATCTGTGCTTCCACCAATACCAGGGGAACCATCGGATCCGCTAATGTCGGGGTAAATACCCCATCCAGTTCAAAGGCTTTTTCCTTGATTACCGGAGCGCTGTAGGTAAATTCCCAATCTGGCTCGATTCCGGGCACCAATTCCGCCAGCATCCCCGGTTGGGACAGAAATAACTCATAAAACCACTTGTCCGTTCTCATTAAACTTCAAAGGTTTTCATTTTTGAATCATCAAGAAAAAGCGATCGTTCTTGCAACCAATCTTCCTTCGATATTCCTATTTTCGATCAAAGTCTAATATCGCATCTCCCAACTCCTCCAATTGAGGAATCAGCGCCAACCAAACTTCAAGATCCGCCAAAGCTGTAAATTGCTCTAATTAGGAAAAAAATCTGAGTCTAGCAATTCTTCTACAGAAAATGGGCAAGTTGTCGGAAAAAGACTAGGAGATAAATCACTTTTTCTGATAGCTTGTTTTCTTGCATTGAGATACATTTCGTCAATTTCCTGTAGGAAATAATTGTATAGAGTACGCGATCTTAACAACAAGTCAAGCTCGAATCGAAAATTATCAATTTCATTTTGCCAGCCTTTAGCACAGCGATCTTTTTCAGATTGCCAATACTTATATAAGAGTAAATGTATAAGGAGTTGACGCAGATAGCTATCTACTTTGTGCCTTTGTTCATTCCCCAAACTTAAAATCTCCTCCTTCAAATGGGGTAAGTCTAACTGAGCAAGTTCCCTCTTATCTAATAGTCTGTAAGTTTCTTGCAGCCAGAGAAAGTAATCCTGATCGTAGAGAGTGCCAATGTTATCCATGAGAATTTCATCTAAGATAAATGTTTTTTGTAATCCAATCCACAACAAACGGTATAATTCGCCAGAGAGACCTTGCAGGGTAAGGGATTTCATCATTTTTACTGTGGCAACCAATCCTCATCTAAAATTTTCTCTAACGTAGCCATAGGAAACTGAGGAAATCTATCAATAGGAAGTTGAGCTTTATCACTGACAATCTGCCGTGCATCTTGGTAACAGTCTTCAAAAATTTCTTGACAATACCCTTTTAAGCTAGGACTATCTCTTAACTCCCTTTGAATCTGTTTGCGAAAAGTACGAATTTTGCCTTGCCAATGTCCTCTATTTCTCTCCTTCTCTAAATCCCAATATCCTAACTTTAATAAATGCTCAAGTAATCGAGTCAGTAAGTTTTCTAATTTTCTTTTATCTCTTTTTCCCAAATCGTTAATCTCCTGGACTAGATTTTCTAAATCGAGTATTGAAAAGTCCCGATTCTTCAAATGTTTTACCGTTTCCATCACCCAGAGATTGTAATCAATTTCATATAAGTTCTGAACCTGAGTATTGAGTTGGCTTAACATTTCTCCCTCTCCAATTCTCTATATTATGCTCTGGGGTAACCAGCCAAAATCAAGAATCTGTTCTGGGGTATAAGGACAAACCTCTGGAAAAGTACTTGAAGCTAGGTTAGATTTTTTGATAGCAAGCTTACGGGCTTTGCCATAGTCTTTTTCTAGGATCGATAAAAAATAATTGTAAAGAACTTGAGACTCCAGTAAAAAATCAAGTTCTAGTCTAAAGTTATCAATTTCTTTTTCCCAACCCTTACCTGACCATTGACGTTCTATATCCCAATATTGGTACAAGAGTAAATGAAGGAGTAAGCGTAACAGATAGCTTTCAACCTTATGACGTTGTTCCCGTCCCAAAGCATCTATCTCCTCAATCAAATTTTCCCAATCGAGACCACTAAAATCCTGTTGTTTAAGTTGGTTCAACGTGAGATCTAACCAAGCCACATAATCTTGCTCATATAAGGTTTCTATTTGAGTATCCATTATGCTTCCAGATCAATAACACGATTTAAGACTTCATCAATATTATAGGGACAGGTTTGAGGGAATTTTAACCCTGTTTCCTTGAAAGCATCAGCCTGGGCTGTGGGATAAATCTTCGCTAAAGATTCATTGATTAAGTATCTTTTTAAGCTCGGACTATCCTCTAGGTATAAGTTAAGGTTAGCCCTTTCCCGTTGTATGGTTCCCACCCCACTTCGAGAGCGTCGATCGCTTTGATAATCCCACTTCAATAAATGATGCACAATTAAACGCAAACTACTGAGCAAACGATCGCGTTCTCGCTTGGACAAGTCCCGCACTTCCTCTACTAAATTTTCAAGATCTAATTCCGAAAATCGACCCTGAGCCAATAGATCCGCCATCTGTTCCGCCCAGCGTCCGTAATCTTGCTCGTACAAAGTTGTCATTTGAATACTTTAGAAATTTACGGATCGCTGGAGAATATCCACTATGCTGTAGGGGCACTCTTGAGGTAGATCTAGACCTGTTTCTTTGATCGCATCTAACCGAGCCGTGCGATACATTTTAATTACCCACTCTTGAACAAGATATTTTTTGAGGCTGGGACTGTCTTCTAAATAAAGTTCAATGTGATTTCGCTCACGTTCGATCGTAATCAGCCAGCTTTGCGATCGTTTATGCACTTGAAAATCCCACTTCAATAAATGCTGCAAAATTAAGCGAATGCTACTGAGTAAACGATCGCGTTCCCGCTTGGACAAGTCCCGTACTTCCTCTACTAGGTTTTCAATATCCAATTCAGTAAAACGGCCCTGAGCTAATAAATCTGCCATCTCTTCGGCCCAACGCCCGTAATCTTGCTCGTACAAGGTTTTCATTCTAATATCTATTCTTCTTCCAAGCAAACAACACGATTTAAAACCTCCTCAATCTGATAGGGGCAAGTATGCGGAAATTCTAAACCCGTTTCCTTAAACGCATCTAACCTAGCATTATCATAAATTTGCTCTAGCCATTCACGGTTTAAATATCGCTTTAAGCTAGGACTATCTTTAAGATAGAAATTAATGTTATTGCGTTCCCGCTGAATCGTTACTTGCCAACTCCGCGATCGTCGATGGGTTTGATAGTCCCACTTGAGTAAATGCTGTACAATTAAGCGAAGGCTACTGAGTAAACGATCGCGTTCCCGTTTTGACAAATCCCGTACTTCTTCTATTAGATTTTCAAGATCTAATTCAGAAAACCGACCTTGGGCAAGTAAATCCGCCATTTCCTCAGCCCACCGTCCGTAATCTTGCTCGTACAAGGTTTTCATCTGAATTCTATCTTCTATGCTGCTGGATTCTGAAGAGTAGCAAAGTGAATTAGTATTCCAAAAATTTTGTCAAGATCGAAATCACTGAAAGCTATTTCTGTTTAATCGTCAGGTAAAAAGTTATCATCGCTTAATTCTAACCAGGTATATGGACAGGCAGTCGGAAAAATATGTTCCTTGAGAAAAGTTTCTTTAATCGCGCCCTTACGTCCATATTTATAGCCTTGAACGATCGCTTCTTCAATACGCTTTTTTAAGCCTGGATTATCTTCAAGAATGCGCTCAATTTGAATACGTTGCTTATCAATAGAGTGCCGCCAACTGGGAGAGCGTAATTCTTTCTGATATTGCCATTTCAGTAAATGTAGGGTTAGCTGCTCTAGGGCAGAAACGAAAGCACGATATTCACTACGCCCCAAGTCTTCTACCTCTTCAATGAGATGTTCCCAATCCACCTGATCAAATTTTTTTTCTCTCAATAATTGCGCTTGGTTATAGACCCAACTGTAGAAATCCTGTTGATACTGGGCGGTCATATTCTTTTTTTAATGGTTCAAGGATACCAGCGTTGATCTAAAATCTGATCGAGGCTAACAAGGGGTTGAGGAGGAAAAAGATCTAAAGATAAACCCGATCGCATTGAAGCTAGTTCTCGCCCATCTTCATAGGCTTCAGAAAAAATTTCTCTCAAGTATGATTTTAAACTGGGACTATCCTCTAATTCATCCTTGATTTGCTTACGGAAATTTGTAATTTCTGCTTTCCAGTGTTGTTGATTACGATCGCGTTCAGCATCCCAATACTGAAGTTTAAGTAAATGTTCAATGAGTCTTCTCAGTAAGCTCTTTAAGCGTTTCTTCTCCCGACGGCTCAACGCTAAAATCTCATCCAGTAAGTGCTCTAAATCTAAAGCTGAAAAATTCTGGGCTTTTAAGGCTTCTGCTGTGTTTAAAATCCAAAGATGATAATCTAAATTATAGAGAGAGACTTGCTGTTGAATTGTATCTTGTTCGATCGTTTCTATTGTGTTTGACCTACTCATGATACT
>DALYGI010000158.1:0-1425 GCA_031971595.1 Prochlorotrichaceae cyanobacterium CTOTU29312 | reverse complement strand
GTTGAATTGTATCTTGTTCGATCGTTTCTATTGTGTTTGACCTACTCATGATACTTTTGTGGACTGAAGATAGTTCGTAGTAATGCGCTTTAAGAGTTTAAAAATCTGCTCTGCCTCTAGTTTTTCCACGTATTCCCTAGAATACTCTACCCTGAGGGTTTTAAGTCTTTAAGCTTTAAGTTTGAGAGGGCAAGCTGAATCATTGAGTTAAATTCGCTTCAAAGTTTCTCAGCCAAGCAATGAAGTCTTGAAGATCTCGTAGAAAACCTTGATGGACTTTGAAATAATTCTGCACTAAGATTTCTAAGCGATCGAAGTCTAGTTCAAATCCGTAAATATTTCTCACAATATGTCGAAATGCCAAGTAATCCTTGAGGTGTAATAGGGTTTCTTCACTAATGACCGGTGGGCGATGGTCTTGAGCTAGGGCCATCCGCTCTAAAAGCCGTCGGTGCCAATCATAGCTGGAAGGTTTACCCCCATTGAGTTCCGATGCAATAATCTGAAAAATGCGCTCACAGCCGGTATAAAAATTATGAAGCTTTAGGGCTAAACTTTCTACACAGATATTTTTAAGGTGAGGAGCTTTCTCCATTTCAAGTTGCACCGATCGTACCTGGGCTTCTAGCAGTTCCAACCGATTTAACTCGCTTTCTAAATCGGTAATCACATCAGCGATCGTCGTTGCTGAAATATTTCGCATAAAGACATTCTCCCATCCGCTCTACCTTAATCCGAAAGGAAGCATCTAAAGATTCTAGGGGTTTGAGATCAATAGGAAAGGGACTGTGATCATTTAAGATAACGTAAGCTCGAAAAAAATCCTGGGGTGCTAAACCGGCTACGGCCAGGTCGAGATCGGATTCTGAATCGAAGTTTCCGCGCACTAAGGAACCAAAGAGAATAATTTGAGTGACGTGAAACTGATCAATTAAAATATTGATTAACTGGGGTAAGATCGCCCGTGCTTTAGCCCTGTGTTCTTGTGCAATTAAATTCCGTCGTAGCTTCTCCTGATGCCAATAGACAAAATAATCTTCATGCGATTGTTTTGAGTTTTGATGCTGAGGTTGCATATTACTCACTCTGTGGTTCAAGGAAGGCATGGGATTTTCAATCGCTAGCTCAGTGGGCATACCCTCAGGAGAAAGCACGGCTAATTCCATAGAATAGCTCCATTATTCGCACAAATTCCCTACAAAAGCCTGCCCTCGGAGCAGACCGTGGATCGGACTGAGATCATCAAGACCATCGAAGCCCTAATCTTCTACAATTTAAGATTAATTTAATTTTATAGGCGGGTTCTTGCCCGATTCATTCAGGTGGTTTAATCCCTGAATAGCAGTTTACCCAATGGTCGCTCCAGCGATCGTTTCTGAAGGTTAAGATTGATTATAACGAGTTAGAGTCTCTCCGGCATCGATC
>DALYGI010000157.1:0-9078 GCA_031971595.1 Prochlorotrichaceae cyanobacterium CTOTU29312 | reverse complement strand
GATTTTATGGTAGAAGTGGCCCAATCCCTAGGCATCTTTGTGGGTTAATGTTTGTAAGTTAATGTTTGTGGGTTAACGTGAGTTCGATGCCCCTCATCCCCGCCCTCTCCCAAAAATAATATGAGTCATTCGCTCCGTCCGCGAATCAATTGCGCCCTACAACAAGAATAGCTTCCAAAAAGGGCGAGGGGAGCAAGGGCTGTCAAACTGTCAAAGCGAACTCTTGCAATTTTCACTTGCAATTTTCAAAAATTGTGGTAATGTGACAAAACGTGGGTAGATAAGGCTAGATGAATCAACCCAGGATAACCCAGGATTAGGTGAGCTTCCCTGTATGAAGTAGGACTCCCTAACCCACACCACTTTACTTAAGTTTTTGAACAACTAAAATAGCCTATGGTCACTCAGCAGAAAGTCCTTCATCCAATGATGAAGCTTCAGCGTCAAGTGCGTTCTCTCGTCGATCGCAAGTTACTCAAGCCCACGGATGGTCTGTGGAAAATTGCCTTTCTTTACGGGGAAGAATGGGCTTACTGGCGCAAAGAGTTAGAGGACTTTGATTTTAAAATGCAAGATCCCGTGGAAGAACTGTTGAAAGTTGATGTTTGGGAGGAAGATGAGTAATCCTCGGATTGAAAAAGACTCCATGGGAGAACGATCGCTCCCCTCCGATGTTTACTACGGCATTCAGACCCTACGCGCCACTGAAAATTTTCGGATTAGTGGTCTCAAGCCCTTACCCACCTACGTGGATGCCTGTGTGTTCATTAAAAAGGCCACCGCGATCGTCAATGGTGAACTGGGCTGTATCCCCGCCGAATTTAGCCAAGCGATCGTAAATGCAGCGGATGAAATCTTGGCCGGACAATGGCGGGAGCAGTTCGTGGTAGATGTTTACCAGGCCGGGGCAGGCACCTCCCACCACATGAACGTGAATGAAGTGCTGGCCAACCGTGCCCTAGAACTTCTAGGAAAAGAGAAGGGGCAGTATAGTCTGCTCAGTCCCAACGACCATGTGAACTATGGTCAATCCACCAATGATGTGATCCCCACCGCCATTCGGGTGGGAGCCCTCCTGGCCCTCAAGCGCACCTTTTACCCCGCCCTCACCGCTGCGATCGTCGTATTGGAAGCCAAAGCCGCAGAATTTCAAGAGGTCATTCGATCGGGGCGAACCCATCTCCAGGATGCAGTGCCCGTGCGTCTGGGGGAAAACTTCCGGGCTTGGGCCACCATTCTTCAGGATCATGCCCGACGGGTAGAAACAGCGGCGGCAGATCTGCACAGCCTGGGTTTGGGGGGAAGTGCCACCGGCACCGGTTTAAACACCCATCCAGACTATGCCAACCGCGTGGCAACGGTGCTAGGGGAATTAATTGACGAACCTCTGGGTAAAGCCCCCCATCTGATGGCGGCGATGCAAAGCATGGCCCCCTTCGTGGCGGTATCCGGGGCGATCCGTAACGTGGCTCAAGATTTAGCAAAAATCTCCCACGATCTGCGCCTGCTGGACTCTGGCCCAAAAACGGGGTTCAAAGAAATTCAACTGCCCCCCGTCCAGCCCGGATCCTCCATTATGCCCGGTAAATACAATCCGGTGATGGCGGAAATGACTTCTATGGTTTGCTTTCAGGTCATGGGCTACGATACGGCCATTGCCTTTGCGGCCCAGGCGGGGCAATTGGAACTGAACGTGATGATGCCCCTAATTGCCTACAACCTGATTCAGAGCATTGAAATTCTGGGCCAGACCTTACAGTGTCTTACCGATCGGTGTTTGCAGGGAATTACCGCCTATACCGATCGGTGTCGAGCCTATGCAGAGGGAAGTTTAGCCCTAGTCACGGCGCTCAATCCTCACATTGGCTATCTGAACGCGGCGGCAGTGGCCAAAGAATCCCTAGAAACTGGACGATCGATTCGGGAGATTGTCCTTGCTCAAGGGCTACTTTCACCGGAAGCCTTGGCGGAGGTCTTAGACTTAGAATCCATGTCCGCATTACAGGCATAGGCATCATAAAATTAGGAGTTGCAGCCTAGGAGTTGGAAAAGGAGTTGTCAAAATGGATTTAGTCACTGCGTCCCAAGGGGGAAACCTTACGGATCTGGAGGCTGGACTTGCTCAAGGTTTAGATCTCAACCTAGCCAACGCCGATAATGTAACGCCTTTAATGGCAGCGGCGGAAGCGGGGCAGTCGGAAACCGTGGCTTGGTTACTGAGTCATGGGGCAGCGATCAACCACACCGATCCCGAAGGTTGGACAGCGTTAATGCTCTGTTCTGGGGCGGGTCATCTCTCCATCGCTCAACACCTGTTGGAGCAGGGAGCCGATCCCAACTTGCAAAATAACTTGGGGTTATCGGCCCTGATGATGGCGGCGGCCAAGGGGCATTTAGCGGTGGTGGATTGCTTACTCTCCCAAGGGGCCAACTTAGACTTAAAAGACCAAAACTCCTGGACAGCCTTAATTTGGGCCGCATCCGAAGGGCAAACAGCGATCGTCGATCGGATTAAACAAGCCCGTCAAATTAATAATTAATAATTAATAATTCATAATTCATAATTTAATTGATGAGTTCGATTCTGCTCACCAGTTTTGAGACTTGGTTACCCCATCAGCCTTTTAATAGTTCTGATGCGCTCCTCGCAAAACTCAACGATCGCTGGCAATCTGGATCTTGCAAGCCTCCCTGTTCCTATCGATTGTTGCGGCAACTCCCCGTGGATAGCGATCGGGCTATGGAGCGTATTGAAACCACTTTGGCTGAAATGAGCCTAGAGGGGCAAACCCCTGGGCTTGTGGTGTGCTGTGGTATGGCAGAAAAACGCCAGACTTTAGATCTGGAATGGCAAGCTTTCCAAGAGGGGCACTGTTTATGCACTCCTTTAAACTTAAAAATCTTATCCGATGGACTGCAACCCGTTGCGTTGAGTGAGGATGCGGGGCGCTTTGTGTGTAATAGCGTCTACTATCGGGTTTTGAATTTACTGATGTTGGCCTATCCCCATACCGTGGGGCTTTTTGTTCATGTGCCCCTGTTGCCCCCGGCCCAGTCCGCTTGGCAGCCGGAAGCTCTGGGCATTTTAACCGCTTTTGAATTGGTGCTAATCCGATCGGGTTTGCATCTCCAGTTTTCCCCCTAACCGATGGCCAAAAAGCTCCGGGTCTGGTGCCACAGGGTAGAAGTCACGTTGTCCAGAAGATGATCGCTCTCTAGGGCTATCAACTCAACCCAGGGACGATCGGCGGCGTAGGCTTCACTGGCAGCAAAGGGTATGGTTTCATCCGCTGTACCATGCAAAATCAGGGTCTGAACCGATCGCTTGAGGGATTCTACCCTATACTGAGGCTGTTGGGCATCTTCAATAAATTGATACCGGAGCGATCGTTCCTGTTGGTCTCCATAGTGGTAGAGGGTATAGGAGCCGGTGGTTTGCCAGTGAAGGAGATCCGCTGGGGGCAGTTGGGGCAGCCAATGGTCTAAAAAGTTAAAAGCTGGGGCCAGTAGGACTAAACGATCGATTTGGGGAATGTCTTCGGCTAGCAAGGCCGCCGTCAGCCCGCCAAAACTAGAGCCAATAATAGACACGGAGCCCGTGGAGGGCAGAAGCGCCTTAACCTGTTGTAGATGGCGAGTCAGGGTCAGGGTTGCAAAATCCGGTACATTCAAATCCGGCCTGATCAGCGGGAGCCCCACGGACTGAAACCGTTGGTGGAAATACTTTGCCTTGGCGGACTGGGGGCCCGAGCAAAAGCCGTGCAGGTAGAGATAGGAATGGGTCATCAGTTTTTAAGGACTATCCTAGCCTATCCCCCGATTGTAATTCTAATTCTGTTGTTAAGTCCCCTGTGGTAGCGGCGGAACTGCAATCTTTGGTAAAGTAAACCCAGCCTAGGCCCCAAACCCTGGATTTCCCCTGGATTGTGCATGACCTTACTTACTTGGTTACTCACCGCAGAAGCGATCGTTCTGGCCGGGACTGTGCTGGGTTTTCTGGCAACCCTGATCACGGGACAGTCGGGATATACCCTTTTTCCCTTGGTGCTAGCGGTGTTGCTGAATAGCTGGCACCGTCGTTTTGGCGATCAGCGTAATCGCCGGGGCAGTATCGAATCCCTGCGTCGTCATCGGCAAGAAATTCGGGACGAATTAGAGCAATTACGGGAAACCCTCAAAAAGCCCTTACCCCCCCTTCAGACTCCCCTCGATCGTTCCCCCGATCTCCAACTGATTCAAGCGGTTCAGACCCTTCAGGAACAGCATCAGCAGATCGATCGGAGTTTGCGCCAGGTGGTCAAAGCCCTGAATAAAGTCTTGCCCCAACCCCTCATCCTCGGAGCGATCGAGCCTGTAGCGGCCAGCCAGAATGCGCCGCCTCCCACTGTGCCCCACTGGCAACGGGGAACCCGGTTTACGGCCCATGAGGGTTGGGTGAATGCTCTGGATATTAGTAGCAATGGCAGCCTCTTGGTCACGGGCGGCAACGATCAAAAACTGTGCTTTTGGAACCTGAGCAGTGGCAAACTCCAGCAAACCTGCCCTGTCCCCGCTCCCATTAGTGCCCTGGCTTTTAACTCCCAAGGGACGCTTCTCGCCAGTGGTAGTTACGATCACCGGATTCAACTCTGGCGCGTGCCCCAGGCCTCCCATCCTAGTCCAGATGCCGGTGATTTTGACTCTGCACCGATCCAGCCCTCGTCCCACTCCGTTCCCGAAAGAAGCTTAGAGGAGCATGATGGCTCCGTACAAACCCTGATTTTTGTGACCGGCTACCTGATCAGCGGTAGCTACGATCAACAGATTCGGATCTGGGAGTTGGGGCAACTGCATGGGGAGATTAAAAGTTTAAAGTTAGAAGGCCATCAAGGTAGTGTGCAGTGCCTAGCCTTCGATCGGGATCGGGCCTGTTTACTGAGTGGCAGCGAAGATGGTCAAATTTTGCGCTGGAAGTTTCCCGATGGGGAAGCCCTAGGGGTACTGGGGCGGATTAGCAGCGCCTTAGAATGTTTAACCATTAGTCCCAATGGGGAACACCTGATTGCGGGCTGTAGTGATGGTACGCTGCGGGTTTGGCACCTGCCGTCGGGCAATTCCTGTTATGTATTGGAAGCCCACACCGGCCCCCTTACTGCCGTTACCGTCACCGTGGATGGGCAAACCATTATTAGTGGCGGAGCGGATGGGCGCTTAAAGCTGTGGTATTTGCCCACGGGCCAGGCCTGGGGAAATTTGGCTGAGCCAGTGGATGCGATCTTAGATTTGCGCTATTGTCCTCAACGCAAGCATCTGATGAGTACCCATCCAGGGGGACAGGTGCAAATTTGGAATGAAGTCCCTCGCTTGTCCGATCGCTAGTACACTGAGGCGTAAGTTTGTCGCCATTCTACTCGTCAACAGCCAACCCACTAGCCCCTCCCAGGAGGGGAACCGGAATCAACTCCCCCTCTAGGGAGGGGGTTGGGGGGTGGGTCTAACCTAGAGGAAAGAATAGCTATGATTAAAGTAATTTCTCGGAAATTTTTAGGGGTACAACCTGTTTATGATATTGGTTTAGCTCAGGATCATAATTTTCTGTTGGCTAACCAAACGATCGCTTCTAATTGTTTTAATAAATCCCACTCCACCGCTTACGGGTATGTCACCTTTCAGACGGCCTATCTCAAGGCCAATTATCCCGTAGAATACATGGCCGCGCTGTTGACGGTAAACAGTGGGGTTCAGGAGAAAGTTCAAAAATATATTGCCAACTGCCAGAGCATGAATATCCAGGTGGAGCCGCCGGATATTAATCGATCGGGGTTGGACTTTACCCCCGTGGGCGATCGAATTTTGTTTGGTTTAAATGCGATTCGGAATGTGGGGCAAGGGGCGATCGAATCTATTCTTGAAGTGCGGGAACAGGGGGGGCCATTTAAGTCGTTAGGGGATCTGTGCGATCGGATTGATTCTAAGTTATTAAATCGGCGTACCTTAGAGGCTTTAATTTTATCGGGCTCCCTAGATATTTTTAACCCCAATCGACGGCAACTGATGGAGGATCTGCCCTTTGTCATTGAGTGGGCCAGTTCCCGATCGAAGGATCGTCAAAGCGGCCAAGGGAGTTTGTTTGACCTTTTTGGGGGAGACACCCCGATCGCTTCAGGGGGATTTGAAACAGCACCCAAAGCACCAGCGGTGGAGGATTTTCCCCAGCAAGAAAAGCTACGCCTGGAAAAAGAACTCCTAGGGTTTTATATTTCCGATCATCCCTTAAAAGGGGTACAGGAATCGGCGCGGATGTTAGCTCCGGTCAGCTTAGAACGGTTAGGAGATTAGGTCGATCGGGGTACGTTGAGCGCCATTGTCATGCTCTCGGAAGTGAAAGTTCGTATTACGAAAAAAGGCGACAAAATGGCCATGTTGCGATTGGAGGATCTAACGGCTCAGGTGGATGGGGTGGTTTTTCCTAAATCCTTTGAGCGCATTGAAGCCTTATTACAAACCGATGCCCGTTTAATGGTGTGGGGAAAGGTCGATCGTCGTGACGAAATGCTGCAACTGATTGTGGATGATGCGGAACCCATTGATGAGGTGCAAATTGTGATGGTAGAAATTGATGTGCAGCGGGCTAAAAATATTCAAAATCTTCATCAACTCAAAGAAATTCTGCTGCGCCAACGGGGGGAAGAGCATCAAGCCAAAGTCCCGGTGGTAGCGATCGTTCAGTCTGGCCACCATCGTCATTTAGTGCGGCTGGGTTCTCAGTTCCGGGTTCAAGATTCTGATGCCACAGTGGCCGCCTTAGCCCAGCAGCACTTCCAAGCCCGCACCACCACTTTACTGAACGGATAAACTGGTTCTATGCTACAACTGGCAGCATAGAAGAATTCGCTACAATTATGCCCCATCTTCACATTCCTCCCCCCTGGTCTTTGCCAGAGTCCCAGACGACCCCGGAACGGGTCTATTTTAGCCGTCGCCAAGTCCTGAAAGGTTTACTGGGGCTGAGTACGGCGATCGTTACTCCCTCTCTAGTCGGGTGTCAAACGGCCACTGGGGATCCCCTCAAGCAATCCCTCGATGGGCCGAACCTCACGGGGTATGGGACGAATCCTGAGTTTCCAACCCTCGATCGGCCCCTCACCGATCCCCTACTGGCGGGGCAATACAATAACTTTTATGAATTTGGGGGCACCAAGTCCATCTGGCGGGCCGCCCAAGCTCTCCCCACCGAACCCTGGACGATCGAAGTGGGGGGTCTGGTGAATAACCCCAAAACCTATGATCTCGATGACCTCAAGCGATCGTTTCCCTTAGAAGAACGGCTCTATCGCTTTCGCTGTGTAGAAGCGTGGTCAATGGCGTTGCCCTGGGTGGGCTTTCCCATGCGGAAACTCCTAGAAGCTGCCGATCCCCAACCCGAAGCCCAGTTTGTGCGCTTTACCTCCTACTACGATCGCAGCGTTACCCCCGGCCCCGGAGCCTTTTCAGGACTTTATCCCTGGCCCTACACCGAAGCCCTGACCTTGGCGGAAATGGCCAATGACCTAGCCTTTTTTGCTGTGGGAATCTATGGCCGCCTCTTGCCGAAGCAACACGGCGCACCCCTGAGGGCAGTTTTACCCTGGAAATATGGGTTTAAAGGGGCAAAATCGATCGTCAAAATTGAATTTACCAGCCGTCAGCCCGCAACCTTTTGGAACACGATCCAACCGAGGGAATACGCCTTCGAGTCCAACGTAGATCCCACGGTTCCCCACCCCCGCTGGTCTCAGGCGGAAGAGCGGTTTATCAGCGAAGGGCCAAATCTGTCTTGGACAGTACGCCCGACCTTGCCCTACAACGGTTATGGGGAGTTTGTGGCCGATCTCTATAAAGCCTAGGGGATGGGTGATTTTGAGTTTTGAGTTTTGAATTTTGAGTTTTGAGTTTTGAATTTGGAACTTCGTAGCGTATTAAACAACTTCTGGGATATATCAGGAACATACTAGCTAGGTTGCTTGCCTCGATCGGTTTATATCGAACTATGTTGTTTTCTCCCCCCTCCCCTCTCCCGGCTCCCCTCTCTCGGTTAAATTCCTTTATCCTGCTGTGTATTGCCCTCCTGTCCGTGTCCTTTGCACCTATTTTTATTCGCTTTAGCCAAACGGAATTAGGGTCTTTTGCTACGGTGTTCGATCGCTTTGTGGTCTTTTGTATTGCCTTTGGGGGGACTCAACTTCTGATGCGCCACTGGAAACCTGCCGTTGCTTCTGAAGCGACTACTCCTGACCATGCGTGGCTGTTGTTGGTCAGTACGGGGGTAATTGCGACCCTATCCCTAGGGCTATGGGCGATCGCGTTGGAATATACCACGGTAGCCAAGTGTATGTTACTCAATAACCTCACCCCAATTTTCACCAGTTTGGGCAGTTGGTTAGTGTTTCGCAAAACCTTTGACTTGCGCTTTTTGTTAGGATTAATCATTGCCCTAGCTGGGGCCATGAGTTTAGGTTTAGTAGACTTTTTTGGCAATCATGGAAACCTTTTGGGTGATTTTTATGCCCTTATTTCTGCTGTTTTTCTGGGCATTTATTTTTTGTTAGTGGAATTTCTCCGCACCCGTTATAGTGCCACTACAATTTTGCTCTGGCGCTGTAGCGTGGGCTGCTTAATCCTCGTACCGATCGTTTGGATTACGGAAGGTCAATTTTTCCCCACCACCGTACCCGCCATCTGTGCAGTGTTAGGGTTAGGGCTCATCAGTGAGGGACTAGGGCAGCGTATTCTCGCCCAAAGTTTAACCTCTTTCTCCTCTAGTTTTATCGCCCTTTTTCTCCTTCTAGAGCCCATTATTAGCACCATTTTAGCCTGGGCAATTTTTCAGGAAGCCATCAATTCCAGTACCTTAGTCGGGTTTGTGGTCATCCTCACCGGGCTATACCTAGCTCAATCCAGCCAATCCTCTCAGCAAGATTTAACTCCAGAACTTGCCCCCTAAGAATCGTGAATTAAATAAATCAGAAAGTTCAGGATTAAACCACAAAGGCACAGAGAACACAAAGGAATTCCTTCAAGTTCCCTATTCCCTATCCCCTATTCCCTATTCCCTATTCC
>DALYGI010000156.1:0-9108 GCA_031971595.1 Prochlorotrichaceae cyanobacterium CTOTU29312 | reverse complement strand
AAGCGGCGATTCGAGAATTGGAACAGGTGCTTTATAGTGCATAAGGAAGTATAATTACGGGGTAGGTATGAGTTATCGCCATATCATCACGGTCTACGATATACTGGGCTGATTAGCAGTGGGGATGACGATCGCTGACATTATCGATGGCTTTCCAGAGTTAACAGAAACCGATATATTACTCTTTCACTGTAACCAAAACAGGAGGGCTTTAGTTTCGCCAGTTTGCCCCGGAAGAGGTTATTACTTATGTTCTTCTTAAAATTCAAAACCTTGAGGCTTAAGAACATGGATACTATACAATGTATAAATAATTACATAGAAGAACGTTATGGTGGCGGACTTATAAAAGTCTCTGATGTAGCAAAGTATCGTGGTGTTTCGCAAGGTAAAGTTATTGCAGCTTTAACAATAATGGAGAGAAGCGGAGAAGTTAAAATAGAAACAAGATATTCTTGTCCACATTTTCATTTTGTGCGTCAGTCTGAAATTCCATATTGTTCAGATTGCAATCAAGAGTATTCTGAGGAAGAACTAAACGTTTACGTTTATTTTAAGCCATTAAAGCCTTTGGTAACTTATTAATTATGAGTTCAGATAGTGCATATTTGTCTGGATTTATCAAAGACCTCCATTACAAATTATCTTAAACTTGGCTCGTAAAGTCATCTAATCAATTTTTAACCAATCTTTTACCATAAATTATCATTTACACATCGGGGATTTCATGGCTATTACAACTTTAATTAAAAGCATTCAAGACATCATGCGGAAGGATGTGGGCGTGGATGGGGATGCTCAACGCATTAGCCAGTTAGCGTGGTTATTGTTTCTGAAAATTTTTGACGATCGGGAGCAGGAATGGGAAGTGATGCTGCCGGATTATCGATCGCCTTTGCCAGATCGATTACGCTGGTGTAATTGGGCGAAAGACCCGGAAGGGATTACGGGGGATGAGTTAATTGATTTTGTCAATAATGAGTTGTTTTTGGTGTTGAAAACCTTGGCTACTTCTGGGCGAACCTCGGAACAGGGAAAGGTGATTGGCTCGGTGTTTGAGGATGCCTATAATTACATGAAGTCGGGGACGTTGTTACGGCAGGTTATCAACACGATCGAGACGGATGTGGATTTTAATTCCTCTAGCGATCGTCACCTGTTTAATGATATTTACGAGAAGATTTTAGCGGATTTACAATCGGCGGGCAATGCGGGGGAATATTACACCCCACGGGCGGTTACGCAGTTTATGGTGGATATAATTAACCCCCGGTTAGGGGAGCATCTTTTGGATCCGGCCTGTGGAACGGGGGGCTTTTTGACCTGTGCGATCGAACATTTGCGGCCCCAGGTGAAAAAACCGGAAGATTTAAAGGTTTTGCAAGATACTATTCATGGGGTGGAAAAGAAACCTTTACCTCATTTGCTGGCGATGACGAATATGATGCTGCACGGCATTGATGTACCGAGTAATATTCAGCATGATAATACCTTGAGCCGACCGTTAAGAGACTATAGCCCTAGCGATCGGGTGGACATTGTGATTACCAATCCTCCCTTTGGGGGCATAGAAGAAGATGGCATTGAGCAGAATTTTCCGAAGAAATATCAAACCCGTGAAACCGCTGATTTGTTTCTGGCGTTGATTATGTTTTTGCTGAAAAAAGATACAGGGCGGGCGGCGATCGTTTTGCCGGATGGATTTCTGTTTGGGGAGGGGGTAAAAACGACGATTAAAAAAGAATTGCTAGAGGATTTTAACCTCCATACGATCGTTCGGTTACCGAAGGGGGTCTTTAGTCCTTATACGAGTATTGCCACTAATATTTTGTTTTTTGATCAGGGTGGGCCGACAGAAGCGGTGTGGTTTTTTGAACATCCCTATCCAGAGGGTTATAAATCTTACTCTCGGTCTAAACCGTTGACGATTGGGGAATTCGATCGGGAGAAGGCTTGGTGGAACGATCGGTGTAGGACAGAATATGCTTGGCAGGTGTCGGCTCAGACATTGGTAGAGCGTAACTATAATTTAGATTGTAAGAATCCTCATCAAACGGAGATTAACCACGGTGATCCGGATGAGTTGATGATGGAGTATGATGAAATTGTCCGACAGATGGAGGCGGCACAGGCGGCGCTAAAGCAAGCGTTAATGGAATCATTAAGTAGCAAGGATCAGTGAAAAATGCCTGTTATTAGCCGGTTTCTCGGAATAAGCATTGCAATGTATTGGAACGATTATTTACCGCCTCACTACCATGCCAAATACGGCAAATATGAGGTTACAATTGATATCGCAACAGGGGTTGTAACGGGCACCTTTCCTAAGCGAGCTTTGCGTCATGTTCTGGAGTGGCATGATCTACATCAGGAAGAATTGAGAAATAATTGGGAAATCTGTCGCCAAAAGCAGATGCCTCACCCCATTAATCCCTTAGAATAAAATTTTAATGATAGTTTCGAGGACAAGACCATGTTTCTACATATTGAAAATGTGGAGTATTTAGAAGTGTATCGGTTGAGTCTAAAGTTTAGTGATGGCCGAACTGGAGTGGCAGATTTAGTTGGAAGCTTAGAAGGAGGAGTATTTGAGGCTCTGAAGGATCTGTCCGTGTTTAAGCAGGTTAGGTTAGATGAGGAATTGGGAACGGTACAGTGGCCAAATGGAGTAGACTTCGCACCGGAATTTTTGTATTTTCTCGCATTTCGTAATGAAAAAGACTTAGAGGAAAGATTTTATCAATGGGGGTATTTAGATGAGAAAATTATGGCTTTTACTGAAAGAGTTAATGGAGGTGATTTATTCAATGCTCTAAGGTAGAGATCTGCGTTTTAATAGATAACTAATTTGAAAAGGATGAAAAATTTAATGACATTGAAAGAACCCAAAAAGCAGGTTTTAAAATTATCAATGAGTGATCCTCGGCGTTTTTTTGGAGTTACGAAGCAACCTAAGCCAATTATTGATAAGTATTTGGAAGATATGCGCGAGGGGTGGCTTTAAAATAATCTAGAAAATAGTCTTTTTATGTACTAATGATTGCAATGAAAAAATCAATTTTAGATCGATTACAAAATGATTGCCGATCGAAAATTTTGACGATCGCTGCTAAGCATGGAGCCTATAATGTGCGAATTTTTGGTTAGTCCTTATCTCGCCTACGGGGAATTGCTCAGCCAACCGTAGAAGAAGAGAATTTTCAGCCACCAAAGTCATAAAGTTGATTTTCTTCCAGCAACTTAGATGCGGTCAAGCTTTCTTTGGCCTTATCGATAAAGAATTGTAGTTGTGATGTCATACAAGTACCCCATCATTTTTGACGTTACAGAGAAAAGGATTATTCACGGACTTAAATTTTTCTGAGGAGATAAAGTGGCGAGAAATGAGAACATCATATTTTATGCAAAGTTGGGCGATAAATTCTCCGGTTCTGTCAATTTCTTGAAAGGGGTTTACGGGGGCGTGGAGAACTACCAAGAGATCAATATCTGAATCAATACGGCTGTCTTCTCTGGCTTGGGAACCGTACAAGATTAGAGAGTCTAGCTGCTCTCGGTAGAGGGAGGAAAAGTGAGCTTGGATCTGCTTTAGGATTATCTGTAACTGGGGATGGCGCATGGGATGAGGAAAATGGGGAAATAAACCCGATCAAAGCAATGGATCTTTCTGTATTGTAGAATATAAGCCTTCGATGCTCAAGAACTATGACTGATACCCTGCACCTTCTGGAAAAACATTTTGATACGGCTTTTGCGGCTCCTGATGGGGTTAAAAAACTGCGGGAACTGATTTTAACGTTGGCAATGCAAGGAAAACTGGTTCCCCAGGATCCCAATGATGAACCGGCGAGTGAATTGTTGAAAAAGATTGAGGCGGAAAAAGAACGGTTAATTCAAGACGGTAAGCTGAAAAAGGCTAAACCTTTGCCGGAGATTAAACCGGAGGAAGTTCCTTATGATTTGCCTGAGGGGTGGGAGTGGGTGAGATTAAACGATATTGGTATATGGAAATCAGGAACTACACCTAGTCGTAATAATAGCTCATATTACGGGGGTAATATAGCGTGGGTAAAGTCGGGAGAAGTAAAACAAGGTAGGATTTTTGAAACGGATGAAACAATCACTCAAGAAGCGCTTAGAAATTGTTCACTTGAAATCAATCCTGTAGGTTCTGTATTAGTTGCAATGTATGGAGCTAATATTGGTGATGTTGGCATCTTAGAAATCGAAGCAACAACCAATCAAGCTGTTTGTGCGTGTCAAACTTATAAGTCTATTAATAATATTTTTTTAAGTTATTTATTAACGGAGCTAAAACAGAATTTTGTTGATCAAGGTGCTGGTGCTGCTCAGCCAAATATATCTAGACAAAAAATCATTCATACTATATTTGCAATCCCCCCTCTAGCGGAACAAAAGCGTATTGTGGAAAAAATCGATCGTCTCATGGCTCGTTGTGATGAATTGGAGCAAAAACGATCGCTTCGGGATCAAAAACGTATTACGGTTCATAGGGCTGCTATTAATTGCTTGCTGAATAGTCCAGAGGATGATGGGAGGGCTTGGCAATTTATCGCCCAAAATTTTAAGAAACTGTATTCCACCAAAGAAAATATTACGGAACTACGGAAGGCGATCCTGCAATTGGGGGTTATGGGTAAGTTAGTTCCCCAAGATCCAAATGATGAACCTGCTAGTGAATTATTGAAAGCGATCGAAGCAGAAAAAGAACGATTAATTCAGGACGGTAAGATTAAAAAGTCTAAAACTTTACCTATTTCTGAGACCGATATTATACCTTATAAAGCTCCCCACGGATGGGAATGGGTTAAGTTAGGATCTATAACTAATATAGTGCGTGGAGGATCCCCAAGGCCTGCACAAGATCCCAGATTCTATGATGGCGATATTCCTTTTTTAAAGGTTGCTGATCTTACTGAAACACTTACAATGTATGTAAAAAAGTATAGCTATTCAATTAAAGAAGCAGGTTTAAAAAAAACACGTATGGTACCACCAAATACACTAATGTTAACTAACAGTGGCGCAACACTTGGAATTCCTAAAATATGCGAATTTCAGACAACATTTAATGATGGAATTGCTGCCTTTATTTTTATGAACGAAGAATTGTATAAACCATTTTTTTATTATTTTCTTTTGTCAAAAACTGATTGGTTCTTATATAAGGCTTCTAGAGGACAAGGGCAACCCAATCTGAATACGGATATTATTGGACAAACTCTTATTGCATTACCCCCCTTTGCAGAACAAAAACGAATTGTGGAGAAGATCGATCGTTTGATGGCTCTTTGCGATCGATTAGAGCGGCACCTCGAAGCTTCTACCCATCAGCAAACCCGCCTCCTCGAAGCGGTCATGGCTCTGGTTTAGCACCCGCTTAATTGCCTTTGCCCTCCAATTACTCAATAGTAGCAACAAAATACCATTACGGCCCAGGCTCAATTTCCTATTAAGCTAACAGATGGAATGGCAATGGCTAAACCGATTATTTCTACCACTGTGGGGGATATTCCTGAATTCCTCGGAGGGGTGGGCTTCCTGGCGCAGCCTAATGATTCCAATGGGTTAGCGACTCAAATTGAGGCGGTTTTCACAGACTGGGATGCGGCTCAGGATCGAGGGAGAATAGGTCGTCTACGGTGTCAACAGTTCTATAGTCTTGATGCTATGGCCAGTATTTTGGAGCATATAATATAATACGCTCCGGATCTCAGACCGGTAAATAAGATAGTTTTTGAGATTGCAGATTAACTCTCTTGTGCGGCGATCCACAACACTGCAAAATATAAGCCACAATAAGGAGTGACCCCATAGACAAGCGAGTAAACCCTGAAACCTGGGAGCGATCGATGTTGCTGACCGATGATTTATTTATCCATAGCCAACGCTGTCAGCGCAGGGCCTTCCTAGAAGTCTATGGAGATCAGCACAAAAAACAGCCCCAAAGTGACTATCTCAGTAAAATCCTTCAGGATAGTGGCCTGTATCGCAATCAGGTGTTGCGTCGCTACAATGCGGTGCGGCCTCAGCCTCTCTCCGGTACGGCGGCGGCTACGGAGCAGGAGGCAATGGCGGAAGCTACTGCGGCCCTGATGCAGCAAGGGGTAGAGGCGATCGCCTATGGTTACCTCCTCAGAACCGATCCCTCTGGGTTAACCTACCTCAGCCGCCCAGATCTCTTACTCCGGTGTCCTGGCCCTTCCCGTTTTGGCTCCTGGTGTTATCTCCCCGTAGTGGTTAAGCTGGGGCGACGGGTCAAGTTAGATTATCAACTCCTAGCCCTGTTTCACGCCTTTGTCCTAGCGGATTTTCAATCCCTCTGGCCTCCCCGTACCGGCCTAATTTTACAGGGAACCCCGAAACATTCCCCTCCCCATCAGCCCTACTGGGTCTCTTTCCGCGATCGTTTGCCCGCTTTTCAAGAGTCCCTCCTGGCTTTTCAGCAGAGCCTAGTCGATCGCCAGGAACCCGAAGTCTTTATCGCCCGCAACCGCTGTAGCCTTTGCCTTTGGCTCGATCACTGCACGGCGGTGGCCCAGACCAGTCAGCACCTTTCCCTGCTCCCAGGGATCACCCCCAAACGCTACGAAATCCTTAAAACCCTCGGCATCCAAACCCTAGAAGCCTTAGCCCATACCTCCCCCCGCGTCCTTCAACCCCTGCCCGGATTTGGTGCCCTGGTGACTCACCAACTGTTACAACAAGCCCGCTCAACCCTTCACCAAACCCCCCTCCTCCATACTCCACCGGATTATCTGCTTCCCCTAACCGATCCGGTGGAGTTTTATTTTGATATTGAATCCCAACCGGATCTCAACCTCATCTATTTACATGGGGTGTTGATGGTACAGGGCACCCAGAAGCAGTTTTATGCCTTTCTGGCGGAATCTCCGGCGGACGAACAACAGGCCTGGACTCAATTTTTGGCCTTGGTCACCGCCCATCCCCAAGCCCCCATCTACCACTTTTGTCCCTATGAGGTAGACTGCATCCGTCGCCTGGGCAAGGAGTTTCATACCCCCCCCGCCACCATCGATCCCCTAGTGCGCCGCTGTGTAGATTTGCACGCTTGGGTGACCAAAACCGTGACCCTACCCGTAGAGAGTTATGCCCTCAAGTCCGTTGCCCGCTGGCTAGGATTTCAATGGCGACAGGAAGATGTCAACGGAGCCCAGGCCATTTGCTGGTATAACCAATGGCTACAAACCGGCGATCGATCGTTTCTGGAACAGATCTTGATCTATAACGAAGATGACTGCCAGGCCACCCATCACCTCAAAACCTGGCTGGCCCAGTTCCTTCAAGAGCACCAGCAACCAGAGCACCCTCAGGACAATTATCCTGAAGCAGAGTACCCGCCAGTAGATTCCCCTTTAGATTACGCCCTAGGAACAGGATCCCCTAACCCAAACGATCGCCCCCTGGAGCCCCAATTCTCTAGGGGCTAGAGGCCCTCCCCCTCAACGATCGCCCTTAACGCTAAAAAATTATCGACAGCTTGTCGAAAATTGCATCATTTTGCGGTACAGTAAGACTGTCTTAATTGCAGCGCAATTGCAGATCAACCGGATCCAAGGCAATTAAAGCGCCGCTTATTCAACCTCATGTCTTAAAGAGTATCGTAAAAATGATTGCAAAGTTTACTAAGCGCCTGGCCGCCGTACTTTTTTCCGTTCTGATTGCGGTGAGTGTCCTGTTTGTTGCTGCCGATATTGCTTCCGCTGCAACGGTAACCGTTAACATGGGTGCCAGTACAGGGGCTCCCCTCGCCTATGAACCCAAAACCGTTACGATTAGCGCTGGCGATAGTGTTAAGTGGGTCATGAACAAACTGGGCCCCCACAACGTGATTTTCGACAAAGTTCCTGCGGGGGTTGACGCAAGGGCCATCAGCCACAGCGCTCTGGCATCTAAAGCCGGTAGTTCTTTTACCGTTACCTTTGATACTCCTGGTACCTACAGCTACTACTGCACACCTCACCGGGGTGCGGGCATGGTTGGTACCGTCACCGTTCTATAGTTGAATGCCTAAAGGGCCTAAACCAGTCTATTGCATTTCTAGCTTAACCTCATCCAGTTTGGGTGGGGTTAACTTTTTAGAGGGGTGAGCAGAGCTATCCCTGAATCCCCAAGACCCCATGGGACTTCGGCATTAGGGGAGACGGGCTGAATGGGGTAGCTGAAAGGGGTAAGAGAGGCGCTGGGGAACACCTTCTGCCGCTGGGTTCCCAGGATAGACCATTTACTGTTTATCCTGTCCACGGTAAAGTATGTCCAGTTTAATTCCGAGAATTTAAGAGTTTTCCTCCTAGGAGGAACTTTTTTCTCTGAATTGTGGTGTGTGTGTCAAAGGGTAACGATCGCAAAGTGACGAAGAAGAATTGCTTCTAGCCACTTAATCATGTCTCCCGCATTCTGCGGATACCCGTTTGAGGAGTGAATCAATGGACTTACGACAGAGTGCCCTAACGGTTTTGGAAGAAACCAGCCGGACTTTTTTTATCCCGATTAATCGCCTACCGGATGGCTTAAAAGAAGCGGTCGCTTCTGGCTATTTGTGCATGAGAGCGATCGATGAAGTGGAGGATCATCCCCATTTAGATTTAACCACTAAGGCGCAGATTTTGCGCCAGATGAGTGTAAACCTGCAACAGGGCCGAGAGGATTCCTGCGCGGAAGACTTTGCCATTGGTTTAGCCCCCTGGAAAGACCAAATGCCAGAGGTCAGCTGGCGCTTAGGGGACTGGGCCATGCTTGCGCCCACGGATATTGCCCCCCGCATTTGGGATGCAACCGCTGCCATGGCCGATCGCATGGCTTACTGGGCAGAACGCAACTGGGACATTAAAACCGAAGCCGACTTAGATTGCTACACCTTTAGCGTAGCCGGAGCCGTTGGGTTGATGTTGTCTGACCTGTGGGCGTGGTTTGATGGAACTCAGACCAATCGTTTACAAGCGATCGGGTTTGGGCGAGGGTTGCAATCCGTCAACATTCTCCGCAACCATCAAGAGGACTCCCAGCGCGGGGTTACCTTTTACCCCAAGGGCTGGGAACATGGGGATATGCACCACTATGCCAAGC
>DALYGI010000155.1:0-9144 GCA_031971595.1 Prochlorotrichaceae cyanobacterium CTOTU29312 | reverse complement strand
CAGACTTCATTTATGCCAAGCAATGACATTTCGTTCCAACCAACTTAAAATCCCATTAGGGGTTGAAACCACTAACAGCGTAAAAAGGAGCGACACAGTGAAGACGGATTTTATCTCAAGCCCGCTGCTGGGTAGAGATGTCCCACTGACCGAGATAGCCGAATGGCTCAAGGGCGGGATGATGGTTAGGGAAGCTGCCGAAAAGTTGGGCATCACCCGCCAGCGATTATCCGAGCGATTCAGAAGGGACATGGGGTTAACTGCCCAGGAGTTGCAGCGGATGGTTCGCCAGCACAAAGCGGCCGAACTTGCACGGAAACCACCAAAGCCCAAACCTCCGTCCCCCGTCAATGACGCGACGATCGTGGTACACCTGACCCCGGAACAGAAGGCTAAGGTTTTGGCTATTCCAGACTCGGCTGAGAAGTTGCGGAGATGGATTGATAACTTGGAGCCAGGGAATAAGCCACCTGAATTGGTGCAACGGGCTACTAAAAGATGTAGAGGTCTGACCAACATCTGGAATGTGAAGGTGACCCGCTCACAACTGGCGAAGACCCGGACTATTGACAGATTTAGGTCTGCCTTACGGGATTGGATTGACAACGAACTCTCTTGAAATTGAGGAGCAAAAACCATGAATTGCAAGTATTTCCAACTATTCCCGATTACGGAGGACGGGTGCCGTCACCCTAAGCGCGATCGTTTCCCTGAGGCTCCCGCTGTTCCAACCAACTTAAAATCCCATTAGGAATTGAAACAGCGAAAAACCAAGCTTGATAAAGGTGCTGGGGGAAGGTTCCAACCAACTTAAAATCCCGTTAGGGATTGAAACCTGGAACGCCTGGGCTAAGAAATCACCAGAGCCGGGAAAATGGCAAAAAGGGTGGTCGCCCAAAACGATCGCTCTCTAATCATTTAAAATCTTGAACTGCATACGCCAACCTTATTCTAACTACTCCCTCAGCATAAAAAATGGAAACTCCCACCTTTAACTTTTTTCACCATTGGTATCCGATCGTTCCCCTGGAAGACCTCGATCCAGACCATCCGATCGCAGTGGTTTTACTGGGACAACGCATGGTGATTTGGAAACCTCGGTTTGATGCTCAATATCGTGTCTTTCTGGATCAATGTCCCCACCGCTTAGCCCCCTTAAGTGAAGGACGAGTGGATGAAAAAACCGGCAATTTGCTCTGTAGTTATCATGGTTGGCAGTTTGATGCCCAAGGAACTTGTACCCACATTCCCCAAGCGGAAAACCCGGAAATCCTCAGCAAAAACCGCGATCGGTACTGTGTCAAAGCCCTCCCCACCCAAGAAGCCAATGACTTACTCTGGGTCTGGCCCGATCCTAGCTCCGCGTCGATCGCCTTAGAGCATCCCTTACCCCTCTCTCCCCAAATCGATGCCAGTCAAGGGTTTGTGTGGTCGTCCATGGTGCGAGATTTGGAATACGACTGGCAAACCCTGGTGGAAAATGTGGCGGATCCGGCCCATGTGCCCTTTGCCCATCATGGCATTCAAGGCAACCGCAGCCGGGCCACTCCCCTGCCTATCCAAATTGTGGACTCTACCCCCACAGGAATTAAAGCCAAAATTGAGGGTCGGATTAACACCCAAATTACCTTTACCCCGCCCTGTCACCTGGAATATAGCATTCGGTTGAGTGACAATTTACAGGTGGGGTTAGTGACCTATTGTTTGCCCGTAGCTCCCGGTAAATCCAGAATTGTGGCCCAATTTCCTCGCAATTTTGCCCAACGTTTCCACCGCTGGACTCCCCGCTGGCTAAACCATATTGTGGTACGCAATAGCGTTCTGGATGGGGATATGGTCTTACTTCATCTGCAAGAACGAGACTTACACCACACCCCCCAATCTACCCCCCCAGAACCTTGGACAAGCCGTTACACCTTACCCACCAGTGCCGATCGTTTAGTCATTGAATTTCGGCGGTGGTGGGATCGCTATGGTCAGGATGCTTTGCCCTGGACTCTTCACCGAGACTCCTTGCCCCCCCTCGATCGTCAGCGTCTACTCGATCGCTATCACCAACACACGATCCTCTGTAGCAGTTGTCGTCAAGCTTTGACCAGAATCCAGCAATTACAGATCGCGTTAATCGCCTATTTTGCCATTGCCCTCTCGATCGTCGCCCTGTTACCAGACTTTGCCCGGTTTACGGTGGGGTTACCGCTCCTGGCCAGTGCCTTACTGGGGTTAGGGGGGTATGCAGGGTTAAAGTATGGACTAGAACCTAAGTTCTACTTTGTAGACTATATTCATGCCGATCGTAAGTAATTGAATAGGGTGAACCTGGTCTACTGGACTCATCTCAATCGATTGCCCCAGTGCGAACCTATCCTCAGCAAGGTCTGTTAACCATTTTAGATACCCGTTTGATCTATCGCCATCGGCGTTGCGTCGCCATCCTGAAAAGGATATTTGCCCAATTATAGGATACAGGAGATCCCAATGATTGACAAAACCCAAGCGCTAGGTTAATCTACGATTATAAAGTTCTTCTAGACAATCTACAGTCTGAAGCAACGTATATAAAGAAGAAAACCTTATCTTCCAAACTAGAGAGATATGAAGCAAAAGCTTATGTTTCTCTCTCCGTTATATACGTTACTTAGCTGAGGAGAATACATGAAGATCTTTGAAGAGACAAGTCAAAATTTCACTGTGCATATTTACACTAACGACCATCTTCCTGCCCATGTACATATCTTTAAGGGAAGTAAGAAAGCAGGTAGGCCAAGCGTCAAAATTAATATCGGTAATGAGAATACTCCTCCTGAAGTAATCAAAGTTGATGGGATGCAACGTCAGGATGTGAAGCTGGCCTGGAGGTTAGTTGTCCAGCACCAAGAAATGTTCCTTAAACGGTGGTTACAAATTCATGGCTTTCCCAAATTGGATTGATCACGTCAGTGAAGCTGAGTTAGATGCACAAATTGAACGGGCGATCGTTCAAGGTGAATGGGAAAACTCAACTCAGATCAGAGCAAAATCTGTTCATTTTGATGTAAAGACCAACCTAATTACAATTGCGCTTAAGAATGGTTGTTTTTTTAGCTTCCCACCTGCCCTCATTCAACAACTGGCGGAAGCTTCAGCGGAGGCCCTCAATGATCTCTGGTTAGATGCTTCTGGCAGTAGTGTTCACTGGGACTCTCTGGATGCTGACTTGGACATTCCCCAACTGATTTTAGGAGTCTTTGGTACTCAGTCCTGGATGGCAGAATTGGGCCGTAAAGGTGGACAAAATTCCTCACCGGCTAAAGCTAGAGCATCGCGGGAAAATGGCAAAAAGGGCGGTCGCCCAAAACGATCGCTTTCAAATCATTTAAAGTCTTCAACCTAACCTGCCTCAAAACCCACTTTTACAAATGGAAGCATCGGTCTGAATTTGAGGGTTATTAAAATAGGGTTGTAGTTGTTGACAGTTTTCTGCGAGTAATGCGGTCAGTGGGGCGATCGTCCACATCCGCAATTTCCCATCTAGTCCTCCACTCCAGACGGTATCCCCCGTCGCACTAAACACGCTGTCGTAAGTGCCTAAGGGATGACTGGCGATCGTGGCTACGGGTTGACCCGATCGACTCCAGAGGCGAGTAGTTCCATCCGCTCCACTGGTGAGGATTTCTTGGGTGGCGGATTGAGGGCTAAACATCACTCGCCACACGGGCCGTTCATGACCCCGCAGTTCCGCTAGCAGGGTTCCTTCCGTGTTCCAGAGGCGGGCAGTACCGTCTCCACTGGCACTGGCAATCCGATCGCCCTGGGGACTAAAGCTCACGTCAAAGATTTGATCCTGGTGTCCTTCTAGGGTTTTGAGTAAGTTACCATCCATACTCCACAGTTTCACAGTGGTATCCGCTCCCCCACTGACGAGACGATCGCCCTGGGGACTGTAGGCCACACTGAAGGCGGGGCCTTGGTGGGCTTGGATGGTGAGGCGGGGAGTGCCATCAATGCCCCAACGTCTGAGGATGCCGTCACTGCTGGCGGTGGCAATTTCCTGACCGTCGGGGCTAAAGGTGACGCTGTAGAGTTCTCCTTCTGGGTAATTAATACTGGTTTGCAGTTCTCCACTGCGGTTCCAGAGGCGCACGGTTCCGTCGGCGCTGGTGGTGGCTAACCGATCGCCCTGGACACTGAAGGCAATTTGCCAAATGGGGCCCTGATGGCCTTCTAGGGTCGCTACGGGTTCTTCTGCCGTGGCGCTCCAGAGCCGGGCCACTCCATCGGCCCCCCCGGTGGCTACCAGTTCCCCTTTGGGATCGGCGGCAATGCGGTAAATCACGCCTTTGGGATCTTGCCACTGGCGCAGCAGTTTGGCTTCCCGGTTCCAAAACCGCAGTTGACCGTCCGCACTGGTGGTGACGAGACGATCGCTCCCCCCACTAAAGGCCACGGACTGCACTGTTCCTTCGTGCCCCCCTAGGGTACTGAGGGGCGTGCCTTCTAAGTTCCAGAGCCGCACCGTACCATCACTACCGCGACTGACTAAGGTTTGACCATCATTACTAAATTTCACTTCCCACACCGCATCTTCGTGGCCTGTTAAGGTGTTCAAGAGGTTACCGGACTGATCCCAGAGGCGTACAGTACGATCGGCACTGGCGGTGGCTAAATACTCCCCGTTGGGGCTGACGGCCACACTGTACACTTCCCCCTGGTGTTGTTTGAGGACGGTGAGGGGTTGAGCATTCAAAGACCAGAAGCGTACTGTCCCATCGGCTCCGGCGGTTACGGCGGTTTGTCCATCGGGTAAAAAGGCCATGTCATAGATTTCCCCTTGGTGGTTCCGCAGTCCCGCTAGGGCTTTACCCTGTAAGTCCCAGAGGCGCACCGTACTATCTTTGCCACGGGTGGCCAAGAGTTGCCCATTGGGGCTAAATTTGACGGCGTAGGCTGTCCCTTGGTGGCTGGTAAATTGCATCAGGAGTTTCCCTTGCAGATCCCAGAGTTTGATGCTGCCATCCCGGCCCCGACTGACCAGGCGTTGACCATCGGGACTGAAGTGGACTTCGTAGACCCAGCCCTGTTGGGCTTGAATCACCTGAATCCGTTGCTGTTTGTTGCCTGTGACGCGCCAGAGTTGGATGGTGCCATCACTGCCCGCACTGGCTAACTGATCGCCACTGGGGGAGTAGTCTAGGGACAAGAGCCAGCCCCGGTGCCCCTGTAGGGTGTTGAGGGGTTGACCTTCCACACTCCAGAGGTAAATACTGCCGTTAGTACTGCCGGTGGCCAGTTGCCCCCGCAGGGAACTGGTGGCGATCGTTAAAATGCGATCGGGGTGGGCTAATACGTCGCGCTGGGGATGGGGGGTTAAGTCCCAAATGCGGGCCATGCCATCCCGGCCAGCGGTGACAAGACGGGTTTGATCGGGATTGAAGGCTAAGCCATAAATCCAGTCTTGATGGCCTTGAAATTCATTCAGTTTACGACCGTCCATGCTCCAGAGGCGGGCTGTTCCATCGGCGCTACTGGTGCCCAGCAGTTGACTATCGCCACTAAAGGCTAGGGCTAAAATGCGGCTTTGGTCACCTCCGCCAGTGTGGGCAGTAAAAGCGCGGCGAAAGGCTCCACTGGAAGTCCACAGCCGCACCTGTCCCTGGTAGTCTCCTGTGGCCAGGGTTTGACCATCGGGACTAAAGCTCACACTGGAAACGATCGCTTCGTGGCCAGCTAAGGTGGCCAAACGCTTGCCCTCTAAGCTCCAGAGGTAGGCCACTCCATCGCCCCCGCCACTGACTAAGCGGCTACCATCGGGACTGTAGGCCAGGTCATAAACCGCTCCCTTATGGGCAGTAAAACTGCCGAGGGCGTTGCCACTCCAGTCCCAGCGCTGAATTTGACCATTGGCACTGCCTGTCACAAACTCCCGCTGATTGGGGCTGACATCTAAGGTCACTAAGGGAACCCCCGTATTGCCTTGGGTTTGATTTTGAGCTTGATTTGGGGCTTGATTTTGAGCTTGACTGAGGGGGACTTCTAACTTCAGTCGTTCCTGACCGTTGAGATCCCACAGGCGCACTGTCCCATCTTCCCCCGCAGTGGCCACCACCTGACCATCGGAACTAAAGGTGACAAAGGAAACGGCCCCCTGGTGTCCCTTCAGTTCGACTAAAATCCGCCCTTCCCAGTCCCAGAGCCGAGCCGAGCCGTCCCGCCCACCCGTGGCCAGTTTACTGCCATCGGGACTAATGGCAATACTCAGGACGGCCCCATCGTGCCCCACTAAGCGGTTAATTTCAGCCACTTCGTAGCGGCTCTGTTGGAGGGTTTCTAAGACCTGTTGCTGAAGGCTACGATCGGGGAGTAACCGATGCCAAAAGGAGGTGCGAAATTGATCCGCTGCAATCACACTGGCCAGACGATTTTCGATGGCATTCCCCCCTGAGTCCGCTGAGGGCTTCAAGCCTCGAATACTTTCTAGTTCCGAGGCCCGTAGCTGTAACCCTAGGGCAAAACAAGCTCCCACTAACGTGATCCCCCCCATGGCGATCGTGGCCCAGAGGCGTTTGTCGGCCTGGCGCACCTGTTGGGCTTGCACTTCAATCCGTTGCTCCTGGGCCTGTTGCTGTTGCTGTTGATTTTGGCTGTGGGCTTGGGAGGCTTGCAAAAACTCTTGGGTCAGTCGGGAAGCGGCGGTGGCGGTGCCGGTGCCCTGGGATTGCCAGAACCGAAGGGCTTCTTCTAGGGGGCGACCTTGAATCAGATAGTCATCGGATTTGCCCTTGCGGAACCACTGCTGGGCCCGATCCTCTAACGATCGGTGTTGGCGCAGGGCCGTGCGGTTTTCATTGACCCACTGGCGCAGTAAGTCCCAGTGGCGCACTAGGGATTCGTGGATCACATCTACCACCATTTCCTCCCCTAGTCCGGTGCCAGGGGGACCCCACTGACTGGTGACCACTAACTTTTCATCCACTAACCGTTGCAGTACGGCTTCAATGAGAGCCTGGGGAAACTCCGGGGTAATTAAATCCGGCTTAAACACCCGCCGCCGGGAGTCCTCCGTAATGCCATCCCCAAACTGGGTTAAGGCTAAGAAAATATGTTGAGCCGCCCGTTTTTGCTCTGAAGTTAACTGATGAAACAGCGCATTAGCACGGGTTTGTAGCGATCCCCGAATTCCCCCCCAGCGTATGTACTGCCGGGCCTTGAGTCCGGTCTCCGTGCGTTGCTTCCACAGTTCCGCCAAGGTATGCTCCAGCAGGGGTAAACTGCCCGGTGAACCTTCCACATCTCGAATCAGTTGATCCACCAACTCCGCCTCAATGGGCACTCCCAGGCGCAGAGCCGGTTCCGTAATGGCTTGGCGCAGTTCCACGGGAGTCATTTGGGGCACTTCCACCTGATAGCGACGGATTAAATTACCCAACTCCCCATACTCCGGCCGACTACACACCGCCAAAAAGTCCGATCGCAGGGTCAGCACCACCTGAAGGGGCACGGATTCCTGATCCAGAATGCCAAATAAGCAATCTAAAAAAGTCTGTCGCTCCGCCCGATCGTGACAGAGGGTAAAAATTTCCTCAAACTGATCCACCGCAATAATCAGCCGGGGAGCCCCCACCACCTGCACCAGCCGCCGCATTCCCGTAGCCCCTTGGGACAGAAACAACTCAATTTCCGCCAGTTGTTTAGCCCGATCCACCAAGGGCAAGCTGAGATCTAAAAAGGCAAAAGCCAGGTTGAGGAGGGGATGGTTGCCCGGTTGCAAAATCCGAATTTGCCAGGTGTCACTGCCGGGAATCAGGTTTCCTTCTTGGAGTTGGTGCAGGAGGCCCGCCCGCAACACCGAGGATTTACCACAGCCCGACGCACCGAGGATAGCCACCAGGGAATTTTTCTGGATCTGCTCCAGAAGTTCCTGGGTGAGGGTGTCCCGTCCAAAGAAGTGCTTGGGGTCTTCCGTGTCGCAGTCAAAAAAGGATAGGCCCTTGTAGGGACAGGCTTCCTCCGGGCTGCGGGTCAGCACAATGGGACGGCCAGACTCCTGAAAATGGGGGGCGAGGACTTTCGCTTCTAGGGCCAGGCGCAGCCAATTGACCAGGAAACCGCTGGTAATCACCCCCGTCTCGAACCGATAGGGATCCAGCCCTTCTAAAATCGCCTGGGTCATGAGGCTATAGCCCTCTAAAATGCCCATTTCTAGGGGTTGTGCTGCGGCCAGGTAGAGACGATCGTAGCCGGGTTTTGATCCAGGATTGCCACTGGCAAAATTCAGATCCTCCACCTTATCCTGATAGCCATTTTGGGGCGAAGGCTCCTGCTCTGGGGGCACCATCCAGCCATCTAACACCACCGTCCACTGGGGAACCCGACTTTCCTGAAGCAGCCGTTTCAGCCAGCCGAGGGAGAGGCCCACCATCCCCGTGCCAGCCTGGGTATCACTGGTAATCAGAAACGTTTCACCGCCCCGCTGCCACACATAGCCCGAAAAATAGAATAAAACCGTGCGGGGAACCTTGCCCTGGGAGGGCTTAAACAGCCTGGCCAGGGTGGATTCTAGGGCAGCTAAACTCATTTCCGCCCCCTGCTCCCCCTTCAGCTTGTGAACCGTATATTCGCCGTAGCGACTTAAGTACTGGGCGATGGCGGCGGATCCTTCCCCCGCTGGCTGTAAACGCGGAAACTGCTGGTACTGTTCGACCCCAACGACAACGGCGACCCGACTCATTGCTTCACCCTCTTGTACGGTAGTAACCCCATGCAAGCCTATCTTACTGGCAACCTCGATCTCTGGGATGGTGGTCGGGATACCTTAAGATCCTCAGATCCCAGATCTGGGATCCATCGCTAGAACGACTCTGGAGCCCCCAGCACCATACCCGATCGTTTTGCCCGATAAACCTGTGCTTTGATGTCCGCTCCCAGAGCCGAGTGATCCGGATAAGCTCGAAATTTTAGGAATGGGCCTGGGAATGGATGGGATGCCGATGTAATCTCCTATACCATCGCCCTAGACCATTACCTTAGGAATGCAAACTTTATAACCTGGAATTTCACCACAAAGATACAAAAGCCCCGCAGGAATGCCTTTGTGTTCTTTGTGCCTCTGGGGTTTAATCCTGAACTTTCCGGTTTATTTAATTCACAATCCTTAGACCAATAAAT
>DALYGI010000154.1:2199-9221 GCA_031971595.1 Prochlorotrichaceae cyanobacterium CTOTU29312 | reverse complement strand
GGGTTCGGCAACGGCCCTGTCTGCGGGTTTATTTGAAAGTCTGGGGGCCACGGTGTTTTGTCTCCACGATCGTCCCGATGGACAGCGGATTAATGTTAACTGTGGATCTACCCATCTGCGCCAAGTCCAGCAGGCGGTGGTGGAACTGAACGCGGATGTGGGGTTTGCCTTTGATGGGGATGCGGATCGGGTCTTGGCGGTGGATCACCAGGGTCGTGCTGTGGATGGGGACTATATTCTCTATCTGTGGGGTGAGCATCTGGCCGCCGCTAACCTGCTCCCGGCAAAAACGATCGTCACTACGGTGATGGCCAACCTAGGGTTTGAGCGGGCTTGGCAAGCCCAAGGGGGAACCTTACTGCGTACCGCCGTCGGGGATCAGTATGTGCAGGCGGAAATGGTCAAGTCGGGCGCTATGCTGGGGGGCGAGCAGTCCGGGCATATTCTCTGTCGTCACTACGGCTTGACTGGGGATGGTTTACTCACCGCCCTACATTTGGCCGAGTTAATGCAATCCCGACAACTGCCCCTGGCAACCTTGGTGGATCAGAGTTTTCAAACCTATCCCCAACTGCTCCGCAACGTGCGGGTAGAGGATCGGGATAAACGCTGTAATTGGCAAGCCTGCGACCCCCTCATGGCAACGATCGCGCAAGCGGAAGCAGAAATGGGCGATCGGGGGCGTATTCTGGTACGGGCTTCGGGAACAGAGCCAGTTATTCGGGTCATGGTAGAAGCGATCGACGCGGGAGATGTTCAGCACTACACCGATCGTCTGGTCAGCGCCGTAGAGCAACACCTCAGCCAGTGACAGATCTAAACTATATAACCTGAAATTTCACCACAAAGACACAAAGGACACAAAGGTATTGGTATGTGCTCTCTGTGCCTCTGTGGTTTAATCCGGAAACTGTCTCAAACCCTACCCACTCAAAACTTAAAACTCAAAACTTAAAACTAACCTAACGTATCCTTCAGCACCGTGCGGGCAGCTAAATGGCTACGGGTGGTTTCCAAAATCTCCATTTCCCGCTCTAACCGAGCCTGGGTGTCTTGCATTTCTAACAAATGCTGTTGTTCCGGGTAGACCCCATACAGATTGGCCGCCACCCAATAGGATAGCTCTATGGGCAAACTGGGCAGGTTCTCAGGCAATTGCATCTGGCGGTCGGAAAGTTTAGAGGATAGGCGCACCACATCCCTGAGTAACTGCTCTACCTGCTCCGCCAAGGGGTGCAAGTTGTTACTGGGTCTTTCGTCTTCGATCCATTCCACCATTCCCATAAAATACGGCTTGGTTCGGGTAAATTCCAGTACCCTAAAGCGCTGCTGCCCTAAAGTCCAAACATGGAAACGATCGTCTTCTAAGCGTTGAAACCGGATGACTTCCGCACAACACCCCACGCGGGCAATCCCCTGAGATTCCGGGTCAAAGAGCAACACCCCAAAGCGCCGATCGCTCTCCAGGATGGTGTTCATCATGATGCGATAACGATACTCAAAAATATGGAGAGGCAGGGGATGGCTGGGAAACAGCACCACTTCAGGGAGAGGAAATAAGGGTAGCTCTCGTACCGTTACGTCTGAAGAAAAAACAACCATGCCAGTTCCAGCCAGGAAAATTTGATAGGTACACCCTTTACTGTATCGTATCTCCGCCCCTGTGGACCCGATGGCAAGCCTCAAAAATCCGCCAGTAATTTCTTAAACTCCTGAATATCAATTTGTCCATCCCCGTTGGTATCGGCCCTTTGGATCATACTGTCTAACTCTTCGTCCGTGATGTTAACCTCCGCCTTGCTCATTAAGGTACGGATTTCTTCGGGCTCTAAAAAACCGTTATTGTTGGTATCAATTTCTGAAAATACCTGTTCAATTGCCTGAATGTCCACGGGTAACCCTATCCTTCAGTTTAAGTTGACTAAAATTAAGTTGACTAAAAATTGACTAAACTTGACCAACCTTGGCTCAAAACGCGAATTGCCTGCCGAAAAACCTAAGTCTAAGGTCTAAGGTTAAGGTTTAAGTTAAGACCTCCGCTAATCCAAAGATCTTTAGACTTCACCGCCTGTCCGGGTTAACTCTGCAAATTATAAACCTTGCCGTCTAGCAACAAGCGGGTAATGCCCTTGGCCTCTAGCCAGCGAGCCGTTTTTTGCACCATTTTGCCATCGGGCAGTTTAATTACCCGTTGGGTACGCCGGGAAAAACGTCGGGCAATGCGGTGGTTATCAAACAGGGGAAGGGTACGATGATGGGCTTCCGCTTCGGGGATTTGACCCAATTCTCGGAAATCCTGAAGACGACAGGTGACTAATTCCCCCGTGCGATCGATGACGAGATAACAAACCCGTGGCAAGTGGGCTTCCGACAGGGCCAAAATTTCAATGTTCTGTCCCAGCAAGGGGGCTAGACCTAAGGACTGGTCTTCGCTATCCTCATCCTCCTCAAAATCGTCCTCATCATCCCCAAATTCCTCATCGCCAAAGGAATAGACGTAATCTTCATCGTCCTCCTCATCTTCCTCTAGGGCTGAATCAACACTGAGATCTGGCTCCTGAGGCTTGCGTAAAATGGGCCGCTGCACAGAGGTTTGCCCAGAAGCTTGTCCAGAGGTTTGCAGAGATGGCTGCGCGAAAGACTGTCCAAAGGAGAAGGCTTCTCGCTCTCCCGGTGAGGGATCTCCGGGGATTTCTTCAGCAGTTTCTGATGAGCTTAATGAACTGGCCAACAGGTCTAATTGTTGCGGCTTTAGTCCCTGTGGTTTTAATCCCTGGGGCTCTGGGAAATGTTCAGCGCTTTGATCCCTTTGCTCTTCTGAGGCAACGGAGGAACGGCGGCGACGACGACGATCGCCAGAAACATCACTAGAAGCATCACCAGAGAAGGAACGATCGCTAGTGAAATCGCTAGAAAAGGAACGATCGCTAGAAAAGGTCGGCACTTCAGGTTCATCCCTGTCCTCCAGATCAGACGTTGCCGGATCGGCGGGATCTCCCCCAGACTCTTCCGGATCTCCTAGCACATCCAGGAAGGCATCCTCGCTAGAACGATTCAACCCCGATCGCTTGGAGCGCACTAAATCCTCGTATTCTTCCAAGGGCAACTTACTCTTCAACAAGCGGGTAATGGTGCTTACACTTACCCCGTATTGCCGAGAAAGGGTTGATGTTGTTTCATCAGTCTCTCGATATAACCGAAAAATAGTCTCCTTTTCAGCCTCAGTTAGCTTCGTTGGAGCCATAACCAGTCCCTCTCCCTCTTAGTTAGCAGATCGGCGGCGACTCCCTCCCCTACGGGTAGAACCAGTAGAAACGTCGTACTCCAAAGCCGCACCGATAGCAAATAGGATAGCGCTAAATACCCACCCTACTTCTAAAATTTGTCCACTGATATAATCCGGGTTGGTGGTGGTGGCGTAATAAAACCAAATATCCGACACGTACAGGCAGAAACTAGCGGCGGCGATCATCCGCCAAGATTGGGCAAAACGCCCGCCCCAAAAGGCTAACAGTAGGGTAAAGGCAATGACCAAGAGGGCTACGTCGGCAATAATGTACAGCTTGCCCACCACTTCCGCTAGGGGGCTGAGCATCTGATCCAGTTGATTGGCCCAGCCCGGAGCATTAGCCGGTGCAACTTCTGCCAACGCTTCCGCTGCGGGAACGATCGCTTCGGATTGGGTATTGGCAAAGTTGATTAATAAATAGGTTCCAAAGGCTCCTAAAATTCCCACCGCAACCACCAGACCCCATTGGGACATCCCCATGTTTAAGCGGCGGGGTAAAATGGCCAGCACCATCCCCCAGGCTAGGCAGATATAACAGGGTAAAAAGAATAGATCCCCTAGGGAAATATCTGGATCCAGTCCAAACATCAACTCCCAAATACCAAAAAAGAAATTCCCCAAAAAGTAGAGAAAAGTCCCCAGACCTAATAACAGCCAAACCGTCCGACCACTGACCATCTGGCGATTTTCCCAATTCCGAAAACAGAGGAGCGCAGCCCCCAGATAGGCAGCCTGCTCAAAAACATAAGTACCAATGGCATACCAGGTATCCGCCTCCTCCCCTAGGGTTACTTGGATCCCAAAGAGCAGATAGAAAAATAAGGCTAATACGCCCCAGGTAATGGCGGAAATAACGATCGTCTGAACCGGGATGCCCTGAGGCTTGGGAGATCGGGAAGATTGAGTCATAGCTAAATAGAAAACAACAATAGAAAAACTTAGAAATCCCTGAGCTAAACTAGCCCTCATTTGCCAGACCGAACTTCCTCCCCCTAATTCGCCCAAAGACGACCCGGAGGAGATTTATTAAGCCATGCCATAAATTCAGAACGATCGTTACTGGGTAAATCTTGGAGGGTATCCACGGCTCGGCCAACAAAGCTCGTATTGCCAAAGTAGGCCCGCCCTAAACGATGCAACTCTTGGAGCAGGGTATTGAGGTGATGCTCTTGCCAGGGGGGAACTTGAGCCAGGGCTAAGGGGTCTGCGGTCAGTAACTGGGTCACCGCCTCTTTAGAGTCAGCATGGGGGAAATGCCACTGCTTAAAAACCTCAATAATGTCCCGTTCAAAAGCGCCGAGTTGACGACTACCGAGTAAATCTTCAATATCGAAGTAGACCGTTTGCAGGAGCAGCAAAACCGCCTGGACAAAGGAAGAGGGATTGGTGGTGGCGCTCCCGCTGTCTTCCTCAGACAAATTCTCCAGCACAATACGTCCCCAAATGCTATAGCGTTCGGGTTCCTCTAATAACACACAGGCCTTGCCTTGATTGTCCGTCAAATCTCGCCACGTCGAACGGGCTTCATCCGCTTGGGCCGCACTAAACATGCTGAGCAACCGGAAGGTTTGACCTTGATAATTCAAGATGGGAATCTTTTGATCCCGCTTGGGATGTTGCACACTAGAAATGTCAACATCCTGTCGTTTGAGGATAAACATGGTACCGCCAACTCAGTCTGGTGCAGAATAACCTTAAGCGATGCAATTAGGCTACCAGCCTTAACAAAAATGGACATAATGGGGAATTTTATCCCAGCTATGCCCGGATGGTATCCCGCTGGGCCGGAGATCCGGCTTGAGAACCCAATTAATCTGGGTAATCTAATCTGGATAGTCTAATCTGGGTAATCTGGGCTTAGATTAGCAGATACTTTCTGTTTGGCTTACTCTTTTTCTTTAAATCCCATAAATCTCAAAAAAATGGCTGTGGTTATGGGTGTGGTTCCGCCAGCCCCAGCATTTGCCTTTTCCTGAGGGTCTGGCCAGAAAAAGATGTAAAATAAGCCTGCATTCCCTGAAATTATTTATTCAGTCTAGCGAAGAAGAGGACTGCCTGTGCCCCCTATCCCCCCCCTCGATCTAGTCCAACAGTATAAAACTATTCAACAGGAGGTTGAAGAGGCCGTCAAACGGGTTCTGTCCTCCGGGCGTTATATCGGTGGCGAAGAAGTGAAGGCTTTTGAAACGGAGTTCGGGGCGTATATTGGGTCGCCGTTCTGCATTGCCTGTAATTCCGGCACGGATGCGCTCTACCTAGCCCTGGCCGCCTTGGATCTCCAACCGGGGGATGAGGTCATTACCACACCTTTTACTTTTTTTGCCACGGCGGAGGTGGTCAGTCGGTTAGGAGCCATACCGGTGTTTGTGGATCTAGATCCCCTGACCCTCAATTTCGATCTGGATCAAGTGGAAGCGGCCATTACCCCTCGCACCCGTGTACTGTTGCCGGTGCATTTGTTTGGCCAACCGGTGAATATGAGCCGTTTAAGGGACTTGGCCTTAGTTCATGGTCTGAAGGTGGTCGAAGATTGCGCCCAGGCGATCGGGGCGGCATGGAAAGATCAAAAGGTGGGAAGTTTTGGGGACTTAGGGTGTTTTAGTTTCTTCCCCACTAAAAATTTAGGGGCCTGTGGGGATGGAGGCGCGATCGTCACGGCGGATCCGCACCTAGCCCAGCGCCTTCGTCAACTGCGGGAACATGGTAGCCCAGAGCGGTATTACCACAGTGAACTGGGTTTAAATAGTCGGTTAGATGTGTTGCAAGCGGCCATTTTACGGATCAAGCTTAAATCCCTCGATCGGTGGAATCAGCAGCGCCGTCAAGTGGCCGATCGCTATCAAACGGGGCTCAAGGAACTCCGCGCCCTCCAATTGCCCCACGTTCTCCCGGACAGTGAACCGGTTTGGCACCAATACACCCTGCGGGTGCAATCCTGTGGTTCCGCTCCCCGGTGTCAGGCTTTTGCCGAAACCACGCCCTGCGATCTTCCCCAGACCCCCCGCTGCCGGGATTGGGTCAGAGCCCGCTTAGCGGAGCGGGGCATTCAAAGTATGGTGTATTACCCCATCCCCCTGCATCAGCAGGTGGTCTATCAGTCTGCGCCCTGTCGGTTTGGCCCTTTACCCCTAGCCGAGCAAGCCGCTCACACCGTCCTCTCCTTACCCATGTTTCCTGAATTGAGCCCTGAGCAACAGGATCAGATTATTCAGTCCTTGCACCAGATTTTAGGCGCTTGAGTTGAGGAGCTTAGCAGATCTTTCTATGCTGATTGCCCCACACCATCGAATTCTAGTCCCCACCGATTTTTCTGATCCGGCTCTGCGGGTTCAGGAAATGGTCTTAAAGTCCGTGCCGGATCTCTCCCGTTTGTATTTGCTCCATGTGTTGCTGCCTCTCCAGACCATGGATCCCGGTGCGATTTGGCAAACCGTCAGCGATCGAGAGCGGATTGCTCAGGTGCGGGAGACCTTTCATCGTCGTTTTCCTGACGAGCCCTATGCCTCAATCCAGTTTGAAGCGATCGTCGGGAACCCCAGTCTCAAAATTGTAGACTATGCTAAAGAACGATCGATCGATCTGATTGTGATGGCCTCCCATGGCCGCACCGGTTTAGCCCGATTCCTGTTGGGATCGGTCACTGAGCGAGTGGTTCGTTCTGCACCTTGCTCGGTTTTAGTCTGGCGAGGGAAGCACAGTCAAGTTTGAGTTTTGGGTTTTGAGTTTTGAGTTT
>DALYGI010000154.1:0-2099 GCA_031971595.1 Prochlorotrichaceae cyanobacterium CTOTU29312 | reverse complement strand
TCTACCCAATTGCGAGTTTTGCCCTCCGCCGGAACCTTGCAGGATGAGGGGTATTTACTAGGGGCAGGAGATGTCATTCAGGTGGATATTTTTGATGTTCCTGAATATAGCGGTGCCTATACCATCCAAGCGGATGGCAACCTCAACTTGCCCTTAGTAGGGTTAATTAGCGTTAAAGGACTCACCTTACCCCAAGCCTCCTCTGCCCTGAGTCGAGCCCTTGCTCCGATCGTGCGCCGTCCGATCGTCACCGTTAATTTAACAATCCCCAGGGCCACCAAGGTTGTCATTACCGGCGCTATTACCCGCCCAGGGGTGTATACCCTAGAAGCCTTTACCACCCTCACCACCGCCCTACAACAAGCGGGTGGAGTCACCCCCTCCGCTGACCTAACTCAAATTCAAGTCCGCCGCCCAGAGTCCCGTCCCTCCGGTGGCGAACAGATGGTGGCCCTCAATCTCCAAGACCTTTTAAACCATGGAAATTTAGACCAGGATTTGATTTTGCGGGATGGGGATCAGGTGTTTATTCCCACGGCGCGGCAACTAGATCTCAATAATTCCCAAACCCTTGCCAATGCAACCTTTGCCCCCGATCGGACTCAACCCCTGCGGATTGCCGTCGTCGGGGAAGTCAACCGTCCGGGCCCCTTCACCCTCACCGCCCAAGGTACCGCTCCCAGAGTCACTAATGCCATCCAAGAAGCCGGAGGCATTACCCAACAGGCTAATGTCCGGGAGATCCAAGTGCGGCGGATGAACCCCAATGGCGAATTCCTCACGATCGCCGTGAACTTTTGGGAACTTCTGCAAGCAGGGGATCTCAACCAAGATCTGCCCCTACAAGATGGCGACACCATTCTCATACCCGCCGCCACCGCCCTATCCTCCGAAGAAATGACCCGCCTCTCCGCCTCCAGTTTTTCACCAGACCAAATTACGATTAACATCGTTGGGGAAGTTTTCAGGCCCGGAGCGATTCAGGTGGCCCCCAATACTCCTTTAAATCAGGCTATCCTGGCAGCAGGAGGGCTCAACGAACGGGCCTCTAAAGGTTCAGTTCAGTTACTAAGGCTCAATCCTGAAGGCACCGTTTCCCAGCAAGCCATTGACTTTGATTTATCCGCCGGTCTCAATCCTCAGAACAATCCCCCTCTACGCCCAAATGATACGATCGTGGTGGGACGCAAGGGCATTGTGCAGGTGGGGGATGCCATTGGCACCGTGCTGGGATCCTTCCTGTCTCCTTTCACCGGGATTTCTAGCTTTATCCGCCTGTTTGGCTTCTAACCCTGGGGCTATTCCCCTGGGCTTTTAACGAAAAGCTTTTTTTCAATAAAAATACAAACCCTAATCTATAGCCAAATGTTAGTCTTAACCGTTATGCTATCCCCAGTTAGTTTTGCTGGATTGTCCATTCATTATCAAGAGGTATGATGCTCTATGCCCCAAGAACCTCCCTATCCTAATCAGTCTCAACGCTCCTTAGGCACTAACTTGCCTATTCCTTCGGGCATGGCAAACCTCAATGGTGGCACCGTCATTGCTGGCCCTATGGGCACAACCAGCAATTTACAGGTTATTCCACTTCAGTATTTCCCCTCTGGTAATAACGCAGGGGAAGATGAGGACATCGACCTACGGCAGCTTATTCATATCCTCCGCCGACGTATTTGGGTCGTCAGTGGTGTAGCAGCGATCGTCACCCTCGTGAGTTGGGTGAACGCCCTCAATCAGCGCCCTGTCTACCAAGGTAATTTTAGATTACTGATTGAAGACATTTGGAACACTAGCGCGACGGATCAAATCCTGACTCCCGCCGCCAGCTTGGGTAATAATGAAACCGCACGGATTAACACCCAGTCGGAAGTACTGCGGAGCCCCGCTATCTTAAAACCAATCCATGCCTCCCTACTCTCAGAGTATCCTGACCTCAGTTATGGGGCCTTAGAGGGCAATCTTAAGGTCGCCCAGCTTGATGATGGCGCCAAGGTTCTGAAAGTGACTTTTCAAGGTTCCGATACCACCCTAGTCCAGACCGTTTTGAGTAGGGTTAGTGCGGCCTATCTAGAGTACAGTTCCCAACAGCAGCAGAACGC
>DALYGI010000153.1:5057-9223 GCA_031971595.1 Prochlorotrichaceae cyanobacterium CTOTU29312 | reverse complement strand
TGTCTCCTAGCCAAAATAACAAGCGATAAATTAGTGATTTGTAGCTCTGTCAGCATACTAACTTTCAGACGTGATTTCCCTGATTATATCAACTTATCCCAATTTGCCCTACCCACCCTATCCACATCAGATCACAGTAAAATTAACATCAGACTCATCCCTAACTTAAGTCAATCTTGGTCGTTACCCTATGCCCACCCCCAAACCCGGCTCAGAAACAGCCCTCGAACTCCAAACCATCCAACTCTTTGAGAGCCTCGGCTATCGCCACCAAAACTGTTACGACGAATGGATCAGCGGCAAAAGCAACCTCGGACGCGACACCCGTAAAGACATCATCCTCCTCCCCAAACTGACCGCTGCCCTAACCCAACTCAACCCCTCCCAACCCACCGAAGCCCTAAATCTTGCCATTGCAGAACTCACCAAAGATCGATCGAGCCTGTCCCTCGCCGTCGCTAACCGCGAACTCTATAAACACCTCAAAGCCGGAATCAAAGTTCAAACCCAAACCCCAGACGGCACCCCAGACGATCGCACCATCAAAATTATTGACTGGCAAACCCCCACAAATAATGATTTCTTCCTCGCCTCCCAATTCTGGATTACCGGGGAAACCTATCAAAAACGCACGGATTTATTAGGCTTTGTTAATGGTATTCCCCTCGTTTTTATCGAACTCAAAGCCCACACTGAACCCGTCCAAAAAGCCTATGATGATAACTTTACCGACTACCGCAAAACCATTTCCCAACTGTTCTGGTACAATGCCCTCGTCATTCTCTCCAACGGCTCCCAAGCCAAACTCGGATCCATCACCAGCCCTTGGGAATATTTTCACGAATGGAAACGCATCAACCAGGAAAACGAACCGGGTAAAATTGACCTGGAAACCCTGATCTTGGGCACCTGCGAAAAGAATAGACTCATTGATTTAGTAGAAAACTATATTCTCTACGACGAAAAAGATGGCAAACTCAATAAAATTATCGCTAAAAATCACCAATATCTCGGTGTAAATCAAGCCATTGAACGGGTTTATATTCTCTATCAGAACCCCCAAACAGGCATCAAAAAAATAGGAGTATTCTGGCAAACCCAGGGCAGCGGCAAAAGCTATTCTATGCAATTTTTTGCAGAAAAAGTCTGCCGTAAACTCACCGGAAACTGGCGCATTCTCATCATTACCGATCGGGACGACCTAGACAACCAAATCTACAAAAACTTTGCCCGCACCGGAGCCGTCACCGAACCCGAAAAAACCGTCAGAGCCAATAGCAGCGAACACCTTAAACAACTCCTCACGGAAGATCACCGCTATCTGTTTACCCTCATCCAAAAATTCCGCACTGAAAAAGGCCAAGCCTATCCCATTCTTTCCACAGATCATAACATCATCGTCATTGCCGACGAAGCCCACCGCAGCCAATACGATGTCTACTCCTCAAACCTCAGAGCCGCCCTCCCCAATGCCGCCTTTATTGGCTTTACCGGCACCCCCCTGATCTCCGGTGAAGAAGAAGCCACCCGCGATGTTTTTGGGGATTATGTCAGCATTTACAATTTCCGCCAATCCATCGAAGACGGCGCAACCGTTCCCCTCTACTACGAAAACCGCATTCCCCACCTTACCCTTACCCAAGACGATCTCAACGAAGCTATCTATGAAGCCATTGATAACGCCGTAGTAGATGAAGCCCAAGAAGACAAACTCGCCAAGGAATTTTCCCGCCAACACCAACTCCTTACCCGCGATCCGCGCCTAGAAGAAATTGCCCAGGATATTGTCACCCATTTCCTCAATTGGGGCCATCAGGGAAAAGCAATGGTGATTGCTATCGATCGCTTTACCGCTGTGAAAATGTACAACAAAGTTAACCACTATTGGCAACAACACCTGAACGACCTACAAACCCAAGTCAAAGGAGCGATCGGGCTAGAAAAAGACCGCTTAGAAGCCAAAATCGCCTACATGAGAGAAACTGATATGGCAGTGGTGTTGTCCTCTGGTCAAAATGAGGAAGAAAAATTCCAGAAAAAAGGCTTAACAATTCTGCCCCACCGTGAACGATTAGCAAAGGAAAACCCACCCCTAGATGAAAAATTTAAAGATCCTAATCATCCCCTCCGCATTGTTTTTGTTTGTGCCATGTGGATGACCGGATTTGATGTGCCTAGTTGCTCCACCATCTATCTGGATAAACCCCTGAAAAACCATACTCTCATGCAAACGATCGCCCGTGCCAATCGCGTTTTTCGGGACAAAGTAAACGGCTTAATTGTGGATTATGTGGGAATTTTTAGTAACCTGGAAGAAGCCCTCAAAATTTACGGTTCCGGCTCCGGTGGTGGTGTACGCGAAGGAGATTCCCCCATCCAAGCCAAAGCCCAACTGGTGGAAATCTTGCGGCAGAAACTCCAAGCGTTTAACGCCTATCTCAGCCGCCAAGGGATTGATATAAACGCCCTCGCAAATTCCGATCATTCAATGAACGCCTTCGAGACGATCGCCCTCTGGGATGATGCCCTCAATAAAATCCTCACCACTGCCAACAGCAAAGCCGAATTTCTGGCCCATAGCCGCCTACTTAACCGTATTTTTAGCGCAATCCTACCGGATGCCGCCGCCCAAGACTTTATCAAACCCCTAGCGATCGTCCAACAACTCCAGAAAAAACTTAAAAGCCTCAATCCCACCGTTAACATTGATGAAGTCAAAACCGAAATAGAAGCCATCCTCGATCAAGCCATCACCACCCAAGATTACATTTTACCGGACACCACCGACCTCATTGATATTAGTAAACTGGACGTGGGATCCATTCAAGAAGAATTTAAGAGCGGCTACCCAAACACCCTCCTAGAAAAACTCCAACAGACGATCGCCACCAAACTTCAGGACATGGTAAAGCTGAACAAAACCCGCCTCAACTACTACGACAAATTTCAGCAAATGATCCAAGATTACAACAGCAAAACCCGCAATGCCGAAGCCTTTCTCCAGGAATTGCTTCAACTGGTAGAAGACCTCAACCAAGAAGATCAACGGGCCATCGCAGAAAACCTAGATGAAGAAAAACTCGCCCTCTTTGACTTACTCATCGACCCTACCCTAGAGTTAACCGAAGCAGAGAAAAACACCATCAAAAAAGGCGCTGAAAACCTGCTCTCTGTCCTGAAACAGGAAAAATTAGTGCTAGATTGGCGCAACCGCCAAGTTACTCGCTCCGCCGTCAAAGTGACCATTGAAAATGCTTTAGACCAATGCTTACCCGTAGACAAGTATTCCGAAGACCGCTGGACTCAAAAATGCGAACAAGTTTATCAACACATTTACGAGTCCTACACCGATCGAGAACACCACATCTACCGCCAAGTGGCTTAAAACGCTCGTCTTGGAGGTCTTGAGCTATCTACCCACTCCCCGGTATGTCACCAAATCCCAACGATCGCTTGAAACCCTCTTTTTCCCAGGGCAATTCCATTTAAACTAGATTAGATTAGCTTAGGATTGAAGGCGGTGCGGTGGTGGTGCCTGATTATCTGCTTCACTGTGCATACCGACTTGAGTTATAAGCCTATCAAGCGAAGCGTTTGGGGAATGCTCTCATGGACTGTAGCAATGTTCAATTTCTGATCCATCACAGCACGATTGGCGAAAGTTACTACGGTGATCCGCTGAAACATCTAGATCCCCCGATTGATCTGATTCAACTTCAGCAACTCCTGCAAATTACGGCGTTCTGGGCTCAAACCCGCACGATCGAAGATTTGGCCGTAGCCCTCAGCCATAGTGATCCGGTGGTAACCGCTAATATTAACGATCGCTTAGTGGGCTTTTCCCGCGCCACTTCAGACTGTATTTACCGCGCCACCATTTGGGATGTGGTCGTCCATCCTGAGTTGCAAGGCTCCGGCATTGGGCGCAAGTTAGTGGAAACCATTTTGACCCATCCCCGTGTCAATCGGGTTGAGCGCGTGTACCTGATGACAACCCACAAACAACGGTTTTATGAGCGGATTGGCTTTGAAGTGAACCAAACCACAACCATGGTGCTGCACAATACCCCAGTGGAGGTAACCTGTACGCTCTTTGATCAAGTTGAGGAATTAGGGAATAGGGAACAGGTTTTTGGGAATAGGGAATGGGGGTTAGGGAATAGGGA
>DALYGI010000153.1:0-4957 GCA_031971595.1 Prochlorotrichaceae cyanobacterium CTOTU29312 | reverse complement strand
GTTAGGGAATAGGAAATAGGAGTTAGGGGTTAAGTGCAATTCAAAACTCAAAACTCAAAACTCAAAACTATCCCCTCTCCCCTCTTTTACTCGTGAACTTTGCCGTCGGGTAAGATGGTCTTAAAGAGATTAACCCGGTGAAAACTCACCCCATAAACGATCGCTCCCCGTAGGTTTGCGCCCCGCAGGTTAGACCACACCAGATCTGCACGGTGGAGGTTGGCTCCTTCCAGGTTTGCCCCTTCTAAATTGGCCCAGGATAAATCGGCCCAGGAGAGGTCACAGCCTCGGAGATCCGCTCCCCGTAGGTCAGCACGGCTTAAATCGGCCCGGCGTAGGTTTGCCTGATGAAAACTCGCCCAAGAGAGATCAGCCCGACTCAGATCCACACGGGTTAAGTTCGCTCGGCTGAGGTCTGCCCGTGCGAGATCTACCCCGCGCAAATCCGCCCGATCGAGATCTACGCCCCGCAGGTCTGCTTTGATGACTTCACTGTGTTCACCTTGCTTGCGTAAATCATTCCACAGGGCAACCCCCTGTTTTAAGAGACTCAGGTGTTCTCGACTGGCCAGATAGCCAATACCCACAGGGCGGGTTTCTTTAGAATCTGTTTTGGAAGAATGAGTCATAGGGAGGATCTCCTGGGTGGTTAAAAGGCGGGTAAAAATGCGGCTAGAAACTTATTTTTCAATATGCCCAATCTTCCCGCCCCAACGATCCCAAGGCGTTGAGTTTCGAGTGTTGAGTTTTGAGTGTTGAGTGTTGAGTTTTGAGTTTTGAGTTTTGAGTTAAGACTTAACCCATTCCTAAAACCTATTCCCTATTCCCTATTCCCTAAAACCTAAGAAACAACTTTCTGTTGAATTTGCTTACGTTTACTAACGATCGCCTGTTGGTAAAGCTCCACATACCCTTGGGCAGAGCGATCCCAGCTAAAGTCTATGCCCATGCCCCGCTGCTGAAGGGCCTGCCAGGATTGGGGATATTGGAACCCTTCCCGCGCTCGCATCAAACACCCTAAAAAGGCGTAGGGATCGTAACTTTCAAAGGCGTACCCGTGACCAATGCCTGCCTGGGGATCGTGATCGGTTACGGTGTCCACTAAACCGCCGGTATGACGGACGACGGGAACGGAGCCGTACCGCAGGGCTAACATTTGACTAATGCCGCAGGGTTCAAACCGAGAGGGCATCAAAAAGGCATCGCTCCCCCCATAGATCCGCCGGGAAAGGGCATCATTATAGAGAAGTTGGGCGGAAACTCGTCCAGGAAACCGATCGGCTAGGATCTGAATTTGAGCTTCATAGGGTTCTTCCCCCGTGCCTAAAATCACCATTTGGGTATGGGGCACTTCCAAAAAACGATCGACGATGGGAATGAGCAGATCAATGCCTTTTTGCTCCACCAAACGGGACACCATGCCCACCATAAAGGATTTGGGTTCTAGGTCTAGCCCCACTTGTTTCTGAAGTTCGGCCTTATTCGCGTCTCGCTGGGGTAGGGTCTGGGCGGTATAGGTTTGGGCCAGGGCGTTGTCGATGTGGGGATTATATTGCTCCATGTCAATGCCATTCAGGATGCCGTGGAGTTTGTGGTTAATACTAATCAAAATGTCTTCGATGTTTTCCCCATATTCGGAAGTCTGAATTTCCTGGGCATAGGTAGGGGAAACCGCATTGACCTGATCCGCAGAAAGGAGGGCGGCGGCTAGGGTGTTATGCCCCCGCATATCTGGCGGTACCGTGGTGATTTCCTCTAAACGATCGCGCCAGGGCCCTTGATAGGCCAGGTTATGAATGGTAAAGACACTGGCCACCCCTGGTTCATCCTTCAGCCAAACGGGAATCATGCCCGTGTGCCAATCGTGGCAATGCACCACATCCGGTTTCCAATAGGTTTGGATAAACTTAGTCGCACCGTTAGAAAAGAGGGTAAAGCGCCAATCATCTCCTTCCGCATAGACATCGGCCACCTTGGGGCTGGAAAAAGACCAGTTTCCTAACAAATAGAGGGGAATCTCACTCCGGGGAAAAGTGGTTTCATGCACGGTAACGGTTTGAAACATCACACTGGCAGACCACATCGGGGTCTTGGGAACTTCCAGTTTGTCCGAGAGAAAACCATAGTAGGGCATCATAATCCGCACATCATGGCCCATCTTTTTGAGAATACGCGGCAGGGTTCCCACCACATCCCCCATTCCTCCAATTTTTGCCAGGGGGGCGGCTTCAGCGGCAACAAATAAAATTTTCATAATTGAGTCCTGTATGTAGTCCTGTGTATGTGTAATCCTTTTCCCAAGTCCAGTGGTCTGCCTCCTGTCTAGCGTATCACTGCTAAACCCCCTCTAACTCCCCCTTGGTAAGGGGAGAATTGGATCTGTCTATATCTTGACCCCAAAACTCATTTACGAAGAAAACCTTAAGGCTTATGCTTAGGGAAACTTAATATCGGTTAGCGATCGTGAAAGCAATTACTCTTCTGGGCTCCACTGGTTCCATTGGCACACAAACTTTGGATATTGTTCGGCAATACCCGGATCAGTTTCGGCTGGTGGGGCTGGCGGCTGGGCGAAATGTGGAGTTAGTGGCCGCTCAGGTTCGAGAATTTAAGCCGGAAATTGTGGCGATCGCCGCTGAGGATCGCTTACCGGAATTAAGGGCGGCTTTAGCGGGGCTAGACCCCATGCCTGAGTTGTTGGCGGGGCAGGCCGGAGTGGTGGAGGTGGCCCAATATGGCGATGCAGAGGCGGTGGTTACCGGGATTGTGGGCTGTGCGGGCCTATTACCCACGATCGCGGCTATTAAAGCGGGTAAAGATATTGCCTTGGCGAATAAGGAAACCTTAATTGCGGGGGGAGCGGTGGTGGTGCCCTTGGTGCAGGCCCACGGCGTAAAATTGCTGCCTGCGGACTCGGAACACTCCGCTATTTTTCAATGCCTTCAGGGGCTATCCCTGGTCAAAGATTTTCAGGTGGGGGTGCCGCTGCCTGGGCTGCGCCGCATTTTATTAACTGCCTCTGGGGGTGCGTTTCGAGATTGGCCCGTGGAGCGTTTGGCCGAGGTGCGGGTGGAAGATGCCATTAAACACCCCAATTGGTCGATGGGGCGGAAAATTACAGTAGACTCTGCAACCCTTATGAACAAAGGGTTAGAGGTCATTGAAGCCCACTATTTATTTGGTTTAGATTACGATCGCGTTAACATTGTCATCCATCCCCAAAGTATTATCCATTCCCTGATTGAACTGGCGGACACTTCCATGCTCGCCCAATTAGGCTGGCCGGATATGCGCCTACCCTTGCTCTATGCCCTGTCCTGGCCCGATCGTCTTTATACCGACTGGGAACCCTTAGATCTGGTCAAAGCGGGGAATTTAACCTTCCGGGAGCCAGATCACCAAAAATATCCCTGCATGAACCTGGCCTATGCCGCAGGACGGGCGGGGGGATCCATAACCGCTGTATTAAATGCGGCCAACGAAGAAGCGGTGGCTCTGTTTTTAGCGGAAAATATTCAGTTTTTAGACATTCCCCGTTGTATCGAAAAAGTCTGCGATCGTCACCGGGCAGAGCATACCCTGCATCCCAGTTTGGAGGACATTTTACACGTCGATCAGTGGGCTAGACAGGCGGTGCGGGAGGTGGCACGGCAAGCCATCCCGGTAGCGGTTTAGAAATAGTGATTTAGAAATAGCGGTGTAGAAATAGTGGTTTAAAACTTTGAGCGTTATTGGATGAGTTGAATGACCGATCACATCATGCGGCAACTTTCCTTTTTAGTGCCAGAAGAAGACCCCACGGATTGCCCGGAAGTCCCAGAGGAAATTCCCCCGGAACCGGTTAAGACCCTTCCGCCAATTCCCCTCACCGCAGAAGCGATCGCAACCTACGCGGTGGCACCCTCTGATCTGGAAACGGACGAGGGAGAAACGGAAAGGGTAGAGCCTTATGATCTGGATGATCCTAATCTAAATGATCTGGAACAGATTCACGAGCAGGGGCATCCCTTCCCCACGGGCACGTTATTTTCTAGTCCTGGGGGGCACTTTACCTATCGGGTGATCGGGCCATGTTGTCGCCTATTCGATCGGGAAGAATTGCCCTGGCCCTGTTGCCGGTTGCAGTGGCGAGGCAAAGAACCCAGTTGGCGACGCATTGGGCGGCGCTTTGTCCTCGATACCGCCAGTCGCCATTCCCCGTCCTATAATGTAGAAATTGTAGAACTGGGACATCACCGGGAAACGATCGTGATGACGCTGTATGCAGTTAGGCTCTCGAATACGCTTAAAAATTGGTGGTATGCGAAGGCTAGAGTTGAGACCTAAAAACTGGTATTTCGCAACAGCATTAACTGTTTTCGCAGGCCAGGGGACGCTTCCATTTCTGAAACCAGATGGGCTTTAATTTCTGCATCCGCTGTTTCTAGATAGCAATCTTCTCCAGAACACATTGCATTTAACAACACATCCAGGAAACGATCGGGATCCCCATTAACGGTCGTCTCTTCTTCAATCAGACGAACCCGCAGATTGATTTCCACATCATACACACCGATAGAGTTATTCATAGAGATACTCCGGGAAAGTGCCAAACTCACCCATCACTATAATCTAACGATCTGGCTAAAAGCGTCCGCCAAATGTAGGGAATTAAAACCGACAATTAGAACCGACATTCCGCAGTTGACAAAAAAAATTAATATGCACAAATTGTACGCCGCCCAAAACTAGATCCCATTGGATCCCATTGCAGGGGTAAGCTGGATCCTCTTTGGGGGAATTGGATCGGTTTCCTGGACGAGTTTCCGCCCAACTTCTCTATAATGATGCCCTTTCCCGGAGGATCCCATTTGGAGAATTACGGCATCTATAACTTATGTATAGCCTATGTATAGCCTGAAACTGGGTATCAATTTAAGGCGGGACATTCTGAACCACAAGGGTTTCAGGGTCTAAC
>DALYGI010000152.1:0-9233 GCA_031971595.1 Prochlorotrichaceae cyanobacterium CTOTU29312 | reverse complement strand
TAACCCTCACAGGCATGGTGGCCAGTTTAGATGGTCAGCGCCTGATCCGGGATCAAGTCAGTGGTACGCCGGACACAGCAGAACAATTGGGCATTGAACTAGCAGGGAAATTGCGAGAACAGGGAGCTAAGGAAATACTTGATGAAATTTTAGCTACCCTCAATCGCTAAAACGATCGTGCTGGGGCTGGGTGTCCTGCCCCTAATCCTGATGCCGGCCTACTGCTTAGGCTATGGTGAGGACGGACTCGAAGCTTATCTGTCAGTATGGAAAGATCCCCTTATTTAGCCTGGTCTACTTAATATGCGATCGTTAATTCATTTAAAACGCATCACGTTTAATCCAGAAGTAATGGGCGGAAAACCTTGCATCCGAGGATTACGGGTAACGGTGGGTACTTTGGTTGGATTGATGGCAGCAGGACGATCGCCCCAGGAGATTTTAAACGCTTATCCTTATTTGGAGTTGCCAGATATTTACGAAGCTCTGGCTTATGCGGCTTGGCGGGCAGAGGAAATTGATATGCCATTAATCTCTGCATGAAGATTGTCATTGATATGAATTTATCACCGGCTTGGGTGAATGCTTTCGCTGATGTCAATATCGAAGCCATACATTGGTCAACAGTAGGAGATCCGAAGGCAACGGATCGCGTCATTATGCAATGGGCTAAAGCTCAAGGATATATTGTTTTTACAAATGACTTAGATTTTGGCGCGATCTTAGCTGCAACCCAAGCTAACTCACCCAGTGTAATTCAAGTCCGAACCCAAGACCTATTACCAGATTCGATCGGTAAGTCAGTCATACAGGCATTAATTCAGTTTCAAGAACAATTAGAAATAGGGGCTTTAATTTCTATTGATCATCTACAAAGTAGAGTTCGGATTCTGCCAATTCAAAGATAACGATCGTCCCTCCTTATAACCTACGCCCCCTCTTGGGAGGGGGTTGGGGGTGGGTTGGCTGTTCACTTAACTTTCGCCTGCTTGACTCAGGAGTATGTCTACTAAATTGCTGGACAGGTACAGACCCGCTTCTTGTAATGCCTGTATACCAGGTTTAATCTGATTGATCAGTCCAACTTGTTTTGCCAAGATCAGAATTGCCCCTGTACCGAGTGTTGGGATGTTCAAGGTTTTAGCACAGTTCCTGGCAGAGCGATCGTCAATCACCACTCCATATCCCGATCGCTGTTGGGCTAGGCTAATGACTTCAGATTCTCCTTTGCCCAAATCCCAGGCTTTCACCGTTTGTATAACTAAAATATTATCAATACGTTTTACCCAGTCCAGTTCTTGTAATCTAATTCTTCTTCCAATTCTGCCGGAGTGTATTGCATGAAATCAACTTTATATAGAGAAAGAAAATGAAGCAGTTCTGCTCTAGTGATACCAGCAATTTCAGCAGCTTTACTTTGAGAAATCTCTCCTAGTTCATACCATTTGATAGCGGCGGCAAGACGCATCTCTTGAACAAATTCCACAGGAGATTTACGACGAGCGGAGAACACGGTTTCTGGAAGTTCCAAGGAAATGCGTACCATAAGCCTTGCGATCGGTATCATCTATAGAAATTGTACCATGTCTGAATCTCATTAACGATCGTCCCTCCCTATAACCTACGCCCCCTCTAACGATCGTCTTTATCTAGTTGGTTTCACCGAGAGCACCGGTTTCTCTGGTCTTCGTTGTTCAATCTTGGCTTTTCATCCATAAGAAACCAGGGATCTTAGACCAAAAAGCGATCGTTTTGATCCCCGGTTTTTTCTTAAACTTCACCAGGTTTCGGGTTCATCGAGTAAATCCAGCACTGCTTGTTCCACTGTACGAGAGCGGAGTAAATCCAGGCTTCCTTGATTGGCAAGTTCAATAATCTCAGCAATTCATTGTCGCACTGTTTCAACGGCAAACCCTAGGCAAACACCGTGGTCATTAGGTACAGCAACGTAAACAGCACAATCCAGATAATATCTACAAAGTGCCAATAAATTTCTGCCATTTCTACCCCGGTGTGCTTCTGCTCAGAATAATGACCGTCCCGACGCGATCGCCACAGCACCCCTAAAATCAGCAATATGCCCACAAAAACGTGTAAACCGTGGAAACCAGTCATCACGTAAAAGCAGTTAGAAAAGGTGTTGGTGGTTAAGCCATAGCCTAGGGTCAAATATTCATAAACCTGACCGCCCAAAAAGATAAGACCCATCAAAGCGGTGACAGCGTACCACAGGCGTAAGCCTTTCACATTGCCTTTTTTAATGGCTTCATCCCCAAAATGAATAACAAAGCTACTGGAAACCAGAATGATGGTGTTAAGGGTGGGTAACAATAATTCCACTTCCGTGCCTTCCGGTGGCCACATTTCTGCCCCACTTCGCAGGACTAAATAGGCGGCAAACAGTCCACCAAACATCAGGGATTCTGACATCAGAAAGACTAACAGCCCCCAAACCCGAAAATCAGGATGGGCATGACTGTGGGAGCCGTGGCTAGGGGATGGATCCTGCGGTGCCGCAGTGTTCAATGTTTCTATTGCGTTTGTCATAGTTTTTTCTCAGTTCTTTCCAGGTTCTTTTCTAGGAGATGTTTGTTTTCTGTCGGTTGGGTAGGCCAGCGCGAAACCCAAAAAAAGTGTTTGGATTGCCCTTGGAATTGGATTTCAGACCTCGACCCAACCTACAGCTTTATACCCTTGGCAAGTTGGGTCTTGTCTCTCGACCCAACCTACCTTTCTATCGGGCAGCCCAGAGATCTGCGCCGCTGATTTTGTCGATGCGCTTGGCTTTCTTGGCTCCGTAACCGTAGGGATGGGTCACTAAGGGGGGCTCTCCTTCCCAGGTTTCAATGGGGGGTGGGGAGGTGGTCAGCCATTCTAGGGTCAGGGCATCCCAAGGGTTATTTGCGGCTTTGGGGCCATACAACCAACTCCAGCAGGCATTGATCAAGAAGGGGAGTACGGACAGCCCCAATAGAAATGCGCCGAAGGTGCAGAGGTGATTCAAAAACTCAAACTGGGCATCGTACATGGCCACCCGCCGGGGCATTCCGTGTAAGCCGAGGGAGTGCATGGGCAAAAAGGTCAGGTGAGTGCCAATGAAGGTCATCACGAAATGAACCCGTCCCCAAAATTCGTTGAGCATCCGCCCGGTCATTTTGGGGAACCAGTGATACACGCCGGAGTAGAGCCCAAATACGGAGCCGCCAAAGAGGACGTAATGGAAGTGCCCCACCACGTAGTAAGTGTCGTGAACGTGCAGGTCGAAGGGGGCGGTGCCCAGGGTAACCCCGCTTAACCCGCCGATGACAAACATGGAGAGCAGACCAATGGCAAAGAGCATGGCACTGGTAAAGCGGATTTTGCCGCCCCAAAGGGTTGCCACCCAGCTAAAGATTTTGACCCCGGTGGGTACGGCTACAATCAGGGTGGAAATGGTAAAAAACATCCGCATCCAGGCGGGGGTGCCGCTGGTGAACATGTGGTGAACCCAGACGAATAATCCCACAATGCAAATGGCTAAACTGGAGTAGGCGATCGCTTGATAACCAAAAATGGGACGGCGGGCATGGGGGGGAATGACCTCAGACATGATGCCAAAAATGGGCAAAATCATGAGGTATACCGCTGGGTGAGAATAGAACCAGAAGAGGTGTTGGTATAGCACCACATCGCCCCCCAGTTCGGGACGGAAAAAGCCGGTGCCAAAGTTAATATCAAACAGCAACAGAATCAGACCTGCGGCTAACACCGGGGTAGACACCAGGGCTAACACGGAGGTGGCCATCATAGCCCACACAAATAGGGGTAGCTGTCCCCATTGCAGACCCGGACGACGCATTTTAACGATCGTTACGATGAAATTGAGCGCCCCCAAAATTGAGGAAGTTCCTACCAAAACGATGCTCAAAATCCACATGGTTTGAGCGGTATTTGCTGTAATTAAACTCAAGGGGGGGTAGGAAGTCCAGCCGGATTGGGCTCCGCCAAAAAAGAAACTTCCGATCAACAACGCACCCGCCGGAGGATTCAACCAAAAAGCGATCGCATTGAGGTTTGGAAAGGCCATATCCCGCGCCCCAATCATAAGCGGTACTAAATAATTGCCAAACCCTCCGATGGCCGCAGGCACCACCCAGAGAAAAATCATAATGGTGCCATGGTTGGTCATAAAGGCGTTGTACAGTTCCGGGGGTAAGAAATCGGAATCCGCCGTGTACAACTCTGTTCGCAAAGCAAGGGCCATCAGACCGCCAATTAAATAGAAAAAGAAGGCGGTCACTAAGTATTGAATGCCAATGACTTTGTGATCAATGTTGTAGGTTAAATACTGATACCATTTCCACGCCGAAGGAGGATGGTGGCCATTGCTGGACGCAATGGTGGATGTTGTCGCGTTTGTCATAGCCTAATTTATGCAAAAAAATGAAGGATTCAAGCTAGAAATTGAGTTCCGACGTTGGTTCCGAGTTTAGTTCTGAAGTTGGGGCTGAAGTTGGTTAATTACCGCCGCATCGATCCCGTAGGGTTCTAGGTATTCCCGATCGCTCATGTGGGCGGTATCCATTGTATTGACGGCTACCTGTACGGGCTGGGTCGCATCCCGCTGGGCCACCAACATAGACTCATGCCAGGCTTCATACTCTTCCTGTTCATGCACGATCACCTGGGTACGCATACTGCCGTGGTAAGCCCCACAGAGTTCCGCACACACAATGGGATAGGTGCCGGTTTTAGTGGCTACAAAGCGCAGTTGGCTGGGCTGTCCGGGAAGGGCATCCTGCTTGAGGCGGAACTGAGGCAACCAGAAGGAGTGAATCACATCCACCGCATTAATATCCAGTTGCACACTTTGCCCTAGGGGAATATGGAGTTCGCCGTCAATAATGCCTTCGGGATATTCAAAGAGCCAGGCATATTGCATCCCGGTAACCTGTACCACCAGATCCGCGGAGGGGTCTTGGCCAGCCGGTTCCGCAATCCCATAGACATAGGCCATCTTGGTATGGTCGTCCATCTCCATAGAATCCATATTTTCCATGTCTTCCATGTCTTCCAAGTCACCTGCGATCGCACTGTCCATTAGATGCTGATGATCTGAGTCATGGTGGCCGTGATGACTATGGCCGGGGTGTCCCGCCGCCATCATTAATTCTTGACCCGCAGGATCAAAGCCCCCCATTTCTGCATAGACTTCAACGCTATAGACTCCTAAACAAATGACGATAATGGCAGGAATCGCAGTCCAGACAATTTCGAGGGGGATATTGCCCTCAATGGGAGAGCCATCGGAATCATCGCCAGGCCGACGACGAAAAACGATCGCAAACAGGAACAACGCACCCTGGACGACGAAAAACAGAGCCGTACCAATAATGAGCATGACCGAGAAGAGGTTATCCACAAGGGGTGCTTGTTGGGAAACCTGTTCGGGTAAAAACAAATCATAGTGTTGCCCTACCCACAGACTGATGAGGGTTACGAGAACTCCCGCAATCAGGGTAAAGAGCGAAATAGGAACTTGTTGCATAGGAACTTTCCACAAACCTCCCTAATAGTTAACCCCATGGTTCTGGGAAGGCAGGGAAAACAAAAGATAAATTAAATAATGTCTGGAAAATTTCTTCAAAATTTCTTCAAAATTTCTGGCACAGGCGGTGGTCGCTGTTCGCCCCCGGCTAGCCCAGTTGAGACAGGAGTTGCTGATCCGGTTCGGAGTCTGGGGCAGGAGCGATCGTATTGTCCGTATCTTTTGCGGTTGCATCTGGGATTTCCATGCGTTTGGCCTCCGGATCCAGCGATTCCGCATAGGGGAGGGCTAAATGCACATAACCCGGCTCCCCTAGGCTTGTGGGACTGGTTTTGTGATCTTCTTCCGGGGCGATCGTTTGGGGTTTCTCTGAGGCGAAGGAAGGCTCTAGGGCACTTTCCGGTGCTGGCTCTGCGGAGGTCTCTGCTAAGATCGTGCCGTCCTCTAGGGAAGGGATTTCAGAGGAAAGTTCCGATCCAGACTCCGGCTCAGGAGCAGACTCAAGAGACGCAGCCTCATTCTCTAGGGGGCGATCGTCCTCAGACTTCCAGGGAGAATCATAGTGATTCCAGGGTAAAACCGGATCCTTGGGTAAATTATGGAGCAAGACCGTAATATTGTCCCGATCGGGCTCTGGCAGCCGTAACCCCTTAGCCGCAGCAGGAGTCCCAGAAGTTTGGGTTGGATCCGGTTGAACTTCAACCAGAGCTTCAGATTGGGCTTCAGACTGAACATTAGGAGGTTGGACTTCAGGAGACTGAGCATTCATAAAATTTGCCAAGGACAAAGGGACTGAAAACTAGGGTTCCCGAACTCTTCCACTTTTCAGTTGATAGCCGGTTCCTGTCCATTCGTGAAGAAATGAAGGAATATAACGCGATGTGCAACTATTCTCAGATCCCCGGCTTCTGGGGACATAGCATCAAGAGATTGGACTTCGTTCTAGGAGAAACCAAGGATCTTGGCACTTAAATTGCACACTGCCTGTGAATATACCTTGATTTTAATCTTAACCTCATCCATTTAAACTGAAAACTCCCCCATTTCCGAGTTGCCAGTTCCGAGTTTTCAGTGCCGAGTTTCCACTTTCGACTTCCACCTTCCCACTTTCGACTTCCCACTCCCCACTTCCGCCTTCCCACTCCCCACTTCCGCCTTCCCACTTCCCACTTCCACCTTCCCACTTCCCACTTCCGCCTTCCCACCTCCCCGCCTGCTTGCCAAAATCACTCAGGACTAGATAATCTAGCGGCTTAGTTCTCACTCTCTCTTCTCTCACGATCGTCCCTTTTATGTTTCAACCTCCCTCTTGGGGTAAGGGCTGGAAGTCCCTCTTACTCAGAAGTTTGTTCACCAGTGTACTGGGTACGGTCTTACAAACCATCCCGGCTTGGGCGGGTCAGGTGATGTCTTGGCGATTTGACCGAGCCCAAAATCGTTTGGAGTTTACCACCAATGAAGCGGTGCAACCCCAAGCCCAATTGGTGCCGAATCCCACCCGGATTGTGGTGGATTTGCCGAATACGGTGCTAGGACGACCCCGCCTAGAGGAAGCGATCGGGGGAGCAGTCCAAGCGGTACACATTGCCCAGTTTGATCAAAATACGACCCGTTTTGTCATTGAACTGGCGGCGGGTTATACGGTAAATCCACAACAGATTAAAATTGAGGGGCTTTCCCCTAGTCGCTGGGTGGTGCAGTTACCAGCCCCCGAACGGGTCGCCTCCCCAACCCCATCCCCTAGCCCCAACACCGCTCCCCTGCCGAATTTGGGGGCACAAGCTCCCACCCAGTTAGAATCCTGGCGACAAACCCCCGATGGTCTGTTTCTGCGAACCCAGGGGGCAACCCCCCAGATTGCCTTTCGTCGTAGCCGCGATCGGCGCTCCCTGGAGTTAGATATTGCGGATACGGTGCTGGCGGCTAATTTGGTCAATGCGAAGCTGGCCATGCCGGAGTTGGGCATTGAGCGCATCGAATTTGAACAGCGATCGATGAATCCGCCCCAGGTTCGGGTGAGTTTGCGGCTCAGTAAAAATCCCCCAGACTGGCAGGCCAGTGTGACCAATTTGGGGGGAATTATTCTCTTGCCTCAGGGGGGCGATCGACCTACGACGAGTACGGGATCAACCCCTAGTGTCACGAATCCCCCTACCGGCCAGCCTAATCCTAATTCCAACCCTAATTCCCCGGCCCTAGCCAGTCAGGTACAGGCAGTGGACTTTAACAGCACCACCAATCAACTGCTGATTCAAACCAGTGGGGCTGTCAACTACCAAGGGCAGTGGGTCAGTGGCGAATATCGCATTAGCCTTAGTCCGGCCCAACTCTCCCCCAATGTGCGGAGGCCAGTGCTGGGGCCAGACAGTCCCCTGCTGCGGGTGCGGTTGCGCCAAACCAATCCTCAAACCGTAACGATCGTCCTGAAACCGGCTACCAGTGTGGACGTGGGAACCTTACAGCCCGCAAACGATCGTTTATTGGTGCTAGGGTTCTCCAATTCCCGCCCCATTAATGTTCCCCAGCCTACCCGTCCCACCGTTCCCCAACCCTTTCCGACCCAACCCAGCCAACCCCCATCCCCAACCCGTCCAAGCAATGGGCGAACCGTGGTGATCATTGATCCCGGTCATGGAGGCCCGGATCCGGGGGCGGTGGGCATTGGGGGGATTCAAGAGAAGCAAATTGTCATGGATATTTCCCAACAGGTGGCGGGATTACTAGAGCAGCAAGGGCTTCAGGTGATTTTAACCCGCACGGGAGACTATGATTTAGATCTGGCCCCTAGGGTGCAGATGGCAGAGCAGGCTAACGCCACGGTGTTTGTCAGCATCCATGCCAATGCCATTAGCATGAGCCGCCCTGAGGTGAACGGGGTCGAAACCTTCTACGCCTCGCCAGACGGTAAAACATTAGCCAGCGCCATCCTCGATCGTATTCTTAATGCCATCCCCATGACCAACCGGGGGGTCAAACAGGCCAATTTCTATGTGATTCGGCGGACTTCTATGCCCGCGACCCTGGTGGAAACGGGCTTTGTGACAGGGTCAGAGGATGCGCCTCGCCTCGCGGATCCCGCGTTCCGTCGTCAGATGGCCACGGCGATCGCCCAGGGGATTCTGGATTATCTGCGCTAAAGCGAGTTTTGAGTTTTGAATTTTGAGTGTTGAATTTTGAGTTTTAAGTTTGCAAATTGAAACCCTGAATGCCTATGACCAGCTTTGCCCAAGATTTTGAACTGGCTCTGCGGGCCCGCTACCCCATTCTCTACGTTCCCACGGTGGAAGAGGAGCGCCTCGAACAAACGATCGTTGAGGTGGCCAAGGGGTTAGATCAGCGATCGGTGTGGGTATGGGATTTTGTGGAAGGATTTCAGGGCAACCTCAACTACGAGGGCCAGGCCAAACGGAACCCCCTGCAAGCGTTGGAACTGTTGGATAAACTCCCCGAATCTGGGGCCGGAATTTTTATTCTGCGAGATTTTCACCGCTTTCTCGAAGATGTGTCCGTGGGGCGCAAGCTACGAAACCTAGCCCGCCGCCTGCGCTCCCAACCCAAAACCCTGGTCATTGTCAGCCCCCAACTGCTGATCCCTTCAGATTTGGCGGAAGTGATGACCATTTTGGAATTTCCGCTGCCCAGTAGCACGGACATCCAGCGGGAACTCGATCGTTTACTGATCAGCAGTGGCCAAACCCTAGAGGCA
>DALYGI010000151.1:0-9236 GCA_031971595.1 Prochlorotrichaceae cyanobacterium CTOTU29312 | reverse complement strand
TCAGGGCCGTAATGGAGTCAGAGCGGATCCCCGCCTCAATGGCCCCTTGTAAACTTTTACTGAGCTTCACCCCTTGGTGATCAAAAATCTTGATGCCATTATCTTCCGGCGGGTTATGACTGGCGGAAACCATAATCCCACCGATCGCCTCCGTCCCATGGGTTAAATAGGCCACGGCAGGGGTAGGGCATAACCCTAACGACCACACCTCCACCCCCGCCGATCGGAGTCCGTGGATGAGGGCTTGGGCCAGGATCGGGCTAGAACTACGGGAATCTTGACCCAAAACGATCGCGGGTTTGGGAACTGCACAGGACTCTTGGAGCACTTGCCCCGTCCAGAACCCCACTTGAAGCGCTAACTGAGGGGTTAACCAATCCCCCACCCGGCCCCGAATGCCATCGGTACCAAAGAGTACGGTTTTGGGCAAAGCAGCCAGGTTAGGCAGAGCCACACTAGACGATACAGTGGAAGAAGAAGACATAGATTTCACTCAAATTGAACTCACACCACGGTTGGAATTAGGGGATAGGGAATAGGGAATAGGGAATAGGGAATAGGGGTAGACGAGATGTGTGACTATTCTTCTTAGATCCCTGGTTTCTGAGGACATAGCATCAAGAGGTTGGGCTTTGCTCTGGGGGAACTGGGAATCAGGAATAGTTTTTAAGCTGGGGCTACCAATCCCACACCCTATTTATTCCCTACTTATTATTTAAAGGTACCCACTAGCTCCTAATCCCTAACTCCTAATCCCTAACCCCTAACCCCTAATCCCTAATCAATAGCGATCGATTGGGGGCCGCTGCTGGCGGAGCCTCCGGTTTGTGTGCCAGGGGTTGCGGAAGTGTCTGGTGCAACGCCCTGTTGACTTAGCCAACTTTTTACGGGGTCTTCGGCTAAGTTGAGGCGCAGAATTCCCGCAGCAAAGCCTCCCAAGAAGGCGACGGGGTTGCGGGTCAGTTCTTGAACAATGGGGGAGAACTCTTCAACGGACATAAGCGTTCCTCAGTAACTTTAATCAATTAGCGTCCAAATTAGCATTCTAGCTCTTGGCTTGGTGAGTACCCCGGAAGGGTACCCTAGGACAAGAGTAGAAAAACCTAAAAATTTATACCCTGCCATCCTACCGCAAGATTTCAGGATGTTCTGCACCTTAGCCTTTTAGAATAGCCTTCTAGAATAGGTTTAACCTTAACCCATACCCATTTTCTGTTACCCCCCTATTACCCCCCTAGGACTATGAGAGATCCTATTCAGCGCTTACTGGATAACCTGTCCCAAACGATCGTAGGTAAGGAGGACGCAATCCGACTGGTGCTTGTGGCCCTGCTGGCGAAGGGTCATGCTTTGCTGGAAGATGTGCCGGGGGTGGGTAAAACCCTGCTTGCGAAGTCCCTCGCCCGCTCGATCGCTGGCCAGTTTCAACGGGTGCAGTGTACTCCCGATTTGCTGCCCAGTGATATTACGGGCACCAATGTCTGGAATCCCCAATCCCGACAGTTTGAATTTTTATCGGGGCCGGTTTTTGCCAATGTGGTACTCGCGGATGAGGTGAATCGCGCTACTCCCCGCACCCAATCGGCGTTGTTGGAAGTGATGGAAGAACAGCAGGTCACCACTGATGGGGTTTCCCGATCGGTTCCCCGTCCTTTTTTTGTTATTGCTACCCAAAACCCAATTGAATATCAGGGGACTTTTCCGCTACCGGAAGCCCAGATGGATCGGTTTATGCTGTCCCTGAGTTTGGGCTATCCCAGTGAGGCGGAGGAAATGCAAATGTTGAAACGCTTGCAGGGGGGCAAAACCTCAGACACTCTAGAGCCTTGTATTAGCTTGGCGGAGGTGGAAGCGCTCTGTGAGGAATGTACGACGGTTCGGGTGGAGGAGCCGGTGCAGCAATATATTTTGAATTTAGTCCGATCGACCCGCGAGACTGAAGAATTGGTGCTGGGGGCCAGTCCACGGGGGACGGTGGCCCTTCACCGCACGGCTCAAGCCTATGCCTTTTTAGAGGGTCGAGAGTATGTGTTGCCGGATGATGTGAAGTTTTTAGCGCCCCATGTGCTGAATCATCGGGTCATTGCGGCGGGGGGCCGTCGTGCTGCCACGGTGATGAAGGGATTATTGGCGGCGGTGCCTGTGCCTTAAGCCTACATTCTTTTTTTTCTTTTTCTTTTGATTTTGTTTTGTTGATTAGATTATTCCTGAACCGAAAATAACTCCTGAATCTGGCTGCTGAAATGACTTCTGAAAATGTTCCTCAAGGGTTTCCTGATGGGTCTTCCTCCATCATTGAAATCCTAAAAGCGGATTATCAACGCTTTCCCCACGATCAGACCTATGGTCTGTATGCCTCAGATGTATTTTTTCAGGATCCGTTAAATTCCTTTCGAGGGGTCGATCGTTATCGAGAGATGATCACTTTTATCAGCCAGTGGTTTCAGGAACCCCATTTAGACCTTCATCACATTACCCAAAACGATCGCCACATCCACACGGAATGGACACTCAGTTGGATTTTTCCCCTACCTTGGCGACCCCATCTGTCGATTTCTGGCTATACGGAAATGGAACTGAATGGGGAGGGGTTAATCCAATCCCATATTGATTATTGGAATTGTTCCCGGTGGGATGTTTTTAAACAGGCGATCGGTTTAGGGAATAGGGGGTAGGGAATAGGGAATAGGGGGTAGGGATTAGGGATTAGGGATTAGGATTAAGTTTGGTGGTGCTTAAAACTCAAAACTCAAAACTTAAAACTCAAAACTTAAAACTCAAAACTCTTCCCACAATCGGGGCACTGTAAATTAGGACGATCGCTTAAGGGAATGGGGTTGCCACAATGGGGACAGAGTTGATAACTGCCTGGTTCTAGTCCTTCTTGTAATGCCACTCGATCGTCGAAGACAAAACATTCTCCTTGCCATAAACTTTCTTCTGAGGGTACGGAGGCGAGGTAGTTTAGAATACCGCCCTGGAGATGATAAACTTCTTTAAATCCCCATTGCAACATTAGGGCTGTGGCTTTTTCGCAACGGATGCCGCCGGTACAAAAGAGGGCTACTTTGGGGTGAGTCTGAGGATCTAAATGGGTTTTTACATAGTCAGGAAATTGTCGAAAGGATTGGGTTTCGGGGTTAATTGCCCCCTGAAAACTACCAATTTTAAACTCATAGTCGTTCCGGGTATCAATAACCGTTACTGTGGGATCTTGCAAGAGACTATTCCACCCCTGGGGATCGATATATTGTCCCGCCTGTTGAGTGGGATCAATCTCCGGCATTCCTAAGGTGACAATTTCCGATTTTAGCTTGACCTTCATCCGCTCGAAGGGGGGCGAGGGGGCTACGGATTCCCGATGGCTTAAATCGGCTAATTCTGGGTTTTGTTTTAGATAGGCTAACACCGCGTCGATCGTTTCCGGTGAGCCAGCGATCGTCCCATTAATGCCTTCCCGTGCCAATAGAATTGTCCCCTTGACCTGACGATCGACACAGAACTGAAGCAAGGGATCTCGCCAAGCTTTGTAATCGGGTAAAGATACAAATTTGTAAAATGTGGCAATAACGAAAGATTCAGTAGAATTCATCATTAAAAATAGTGTGGTAGTATCAATGGGAAGTCAAATGCCTCGGCTAGAGTCAGCGTATTGATAGTTTATGATTCCCTTCCTCTCCTCAGATCAACCGGGGAATTATCCCGATCGTTTCCGGGGGCTCCTGCCCGTTGCAAGCTTAGCAGGTAGTCTGGCGCTTCTGGCGTGGAACTGGGCCCTGGCGTTGTCTTTAATTTTGGGGGCGTTGGTCACTTTTTTGCTGTACCGCCTACAACTCTCCTCCTGGCAAACCTGGTTTAGATCTGGGCAAAATTACCTCCAAGCCCTGAGCAATAGCCCTCAGGGTGTCTTAATGGTTGCTGTTCTGGGGGGCAGCTTGACCCTGGGGGGAACCTACCTCACCACCGCAATTTGGAAAGAACTCCACAGCCTGTGGATCACGATCGGGTTTGCCCTAGAGGGGGTGGGTTTACTGGCCATAATGGGGCTAGTCCTAGTGCCCGGAAGGTTGGAAACCGTTTCCCAGCCGGAGGATGCCATTGATCAAATTCTCAGTGCCCTGCGCCATAGCGATCCCCTTCAGCGTTTACAGGGGATTTATCGGGCCGATCGCTTGGGCCAACGATCGGCCCTGACTCCAGACCAAGTTCACCTCTTAGTGAGTGGTCTAGCCCTTTTAGCCCAACAGGAAGCGATCGGGGAGGTACGCACCACAGCCCTAGACACCCTCGATCGATTTTATGAAGCCTATGGTACCTAGCGTTTGATTACCCCTAGCCCTGAGATTCTATGATTCAGTTTCCTCCAGTCCTAAAGTCTTCTCGCCCCTGGATTCCGATCGTTCTGACCAGTGTGCTAACTGGTACCCTGGGTAGTCTCTGGGTGATTACGGGGACGGCGGGGCTTGCCCCGATCGCTCCTGGACTGGCGCAGGTGAGGGATGTTGCGGATATTACGGATGCCGTTACTCCGGCCTATGATCCCCTTTCCTTAGCCTCGGAATTTCCTTACCAAGTTAAAGATCTGGAGGTGCTGGATCCTGAGCGGGAGCGATCGATTCCGGTGCGGATTTATCTGCCGGAGGGATCTGCCCCTGTTCCTGTGATTGTGCTCAGTCATGGGTTGGGAGGCTCTCGCCTGAGTTTGCCTTACTTGGCGAGTCATTGGGCTGCGAGGGGCTATGGGGTGATTGCCCTGCAACATTTAGGCAGTGATGATGCGGTGTGGCGTTCCGTTGAGCCGGAGCAGCGACAAAAAGCCTTAACCGCTGCGGCCACGGTGGATAATTTTTTATTGCGGGTGAAAGATGTGCCCGTGGTGTTGGATCAATTGGAAGCCTGGAGCAAGGATCCACAACAGGCTTGGGTGCAGCAGTTAGACCTCTCCCGCATTGGGATGGCGGGGTATTCCTTTGGGGCTATTACCGCCCAAGCCATCGGCGGGCAGCATTTTATGGGTCGTCCCTTATTCCAAGACGATCGGGTTCAGGCGTTGGTGCTACTGAGTCCCAGTAGTCCGATTCAGGGAACTCCTCAGCAAGCCTTTAGCACCGTGACCCTGCCCTGGTTGTTGATGACGGGCACAGCGGACATTTCCCCCATTGGTAACTTTGATGTGGCTTCCCGCTTGGCAGTCTTTTCTGCCCTGCCCCCAGGGAACAAATATGAGCTTGTGCTTGAGGATGCAGAGCATTCCGCCTTTGCCGATGGCCCCTTTGAAAACGATCGTTACCCCCGCAACCCGAACCACCATCGAGCAACGATCGCCTTGAGTACGGCCTTCTGGGATACCTATCTGAAGCAAGACAAAACAGCCCTAGGGTGGTTAACCAGCCCTGCCCCCCGCCAGATCCTAGAGCCTAACGATCGCTGGCAGTGGGATTAAGGTATAACCGCTGCAACGATCGTTTCTGGGCTTCCGGTCACTGTCGCTAATCCACTTAAGGTACATCCCTATCGGGAAGCTCCCCTAAAAACCCAGGAAGTTCCGGGGGAGATGCAGTGGATAGGTAGGGTTGGGGGAGAAAAATCTGGTATAACTCTTCCCGCGTTAACACCGGAAATGCCCACTTCCGCTGACTTCAATCAACCTCAATATCCTTTAGACAGAGACAGCAAAAGCGATCGGAACGTTAGCGCCATGGTAAAAACCAGCAAGAACTCCCAGGGCTTTGGTGAAACTCAACCTTCAACACGGGCTGCAAAGCGCTTCATGGTCGCCTTTGGTGAAAAAGAGGGAGACGAAGCCACACTCTTTCTGGAAGCCAACCTGGAGCAATTAGGCGAGTCACTCCTGGAAATCCTGCCTCTAGTTTTTAAGGACTTGACGCAGGGCAAACCTCTGGATGAACGACAAGCCATTGCAGCAATCTTTTGCAACTTTGGTGTTTTTCTCTGGCAATTTCCCAGAGGAATCCGCTGGCTGAACCTGGAACTAAGCATCCGGGCCTATGAACTGGCGCTGCAAGTCTTTACCCAAAAGTTGTTCCCCCAGGAGTGGGCAAAAACCCAAGTGAATTTGGGCAGTGCCTATCTTGAACGAATCCGAGGGGAACGGGCTGATAATATCGAAACAGCGATCGTTGCCTACGAAAATGCTCTGCAAATTTTTACCCGTGACGCATTCCCAGAAAACTGGGCAAGAACGCAGATGAATTTGGGTCTTGCCTACGGTCAACGCATCCGAGGAGAACGGGCTGAGAACCTGGAATTAGCGATCGTTGTCTACGAAGATGCTCTGCAAATTCGCACCCGTGACGCATTCCCAGAACAATGGGCAAGGACTCAACACAACCTTGCTGATGCTTATCATGAACGTGTCCAGGGCGACCCAGAGGTGAACATTGAGCAAGCCGTTACGCTCTACCATCAAGCTGCTGAGGTGTTTACCCAAACCGCCTATCCCCACCAGTGGTTTCGCAACCAATCCCATCTTGCCGCTACTTACTTAACCCGTGCCACACTCCACGCCACTGACTCAGAGCAACTGACGGACATCAACACCGCCATAAGCTTGCTGCGGGAAGTGCTGGCCACGGCGGATCCTGGTGCCCCTACGCCGGACTACATTGATGCCCAGTACCAGCTTGGTAATGCCCTGAAGCAGCGCCACGCACTGACCCAGGATTCCACGGATCTTCAACCAGCGTTGGAAGCTTATACCATTGCCCTCAATGCCATCAGTCCCGAACATTACGATCGAGAAAAAATGTGGCAAGCACTCCCGGAAACCCAGACTATTCTGGGCAGCCGTCTGGTGCGGGATGGGGAGTGGCACAAGGGGCTGGAACTGCTTCACGCGGCGCTGCATCAACTCAGTCCCCACTGCTCCAAAAATCCCCGTGCCTATGCCTACGCTCTCTATCAGGTGGGGCGCACCCATGAGGTGATGTCCAACTGGAAGGATGCCCGCATTTACTACCGGGATGCCCTTCGGTTCTATGAGCATATTCAGGATGAACTGGGGATTGCTCGGAGTCACCACGGACTGGGGGTGGTTCTGGGCTGTCAGGGGGCCCTCGGTAAAAGTCAGGAGGAGCTTGCCAGGGCGCGAAGTCTCTATCAAAATCTAGAGATGCCGGAGGAACTGGGGGAAGTTGAGGAACTGGCGGCTCTGGTTCACAGCGGTCAACAGGACCATGAAACCCTTAAACTGAGGATGTTTGCATGAGTAGCAGTGAAGATCTCTTTGATCAAGAGGCTAGGAGTCTCCAGCAGTTGGGACTGCGGGACATTCCTTTTAGCGAAAGCCCCATCGGTCTGGACAGTCAGGTGCTCCGCAAGATCTTTACGGGCCGGGAAGCGGAACTGCGGCAGGTTTTTCGGCTTTTCCAAGGTCAGGAGCGTCGCCGCATTCTGATCTATGGTCACATTGGCATTGGCAAAAGTGCTTTTCTGCTGGAGGTGCTGTCCGTCATTCAACGCAAAATCCCGGAAATGCTGGTGTCCTACACCTCCCTGTCCTCGGAACCGGATTTGCCCACCGCTGCGGTCATTGCTCTGGCTCAGGAAATGGCGGAGCAAATGCCCAATGATGATGTGGCGCAGCAAGTGTTGTATCAACTGGGCATTCCCACAGGTAAACCCCTGAAACAACGAACGTCTGAAGTGGGTGCCAGCATGGCCATTGGTGCCAAAATCAGTGAGACGGATCAGCCCATTCCAGAACTGCAATACCCCGCCAAAGTTTTAGATATTCTCATCGATCGGGCGCAGAAGAAATTTCCCAGGGGAGTCCTCATTGGCATTGACGACCTGGATAAGCAACTGCCCCAGCGTATCCGGGAACTGATGAACGATGCTCAGGGAATGCTCAAGGGGCGGGCCTGGTATATGATCACGGGGCATCCCTTTGGCATTGCCCAGGATCTCCTCACCAGTGAACGGGGACTGTTTGACCTCACTTTGGAACTGAAAGAACTGGAACCCGACACCCGGTACAAGATGCTCATTAACTACCTCAACAGCACCCGCATCAACAACAACTGCACCGATCCCAACCAGCCGGAAGCGGTTCTCCCCTTTCTACCGGAAACGGCCCGTCGTTTCTGTGAACTTTCTGGCGGTCATCCCCGCCGCTTTAATCGCCTGGGCAGTGCCGTCTTACTGAAAGCTGCCGAACTGCGGGTCAAAACCATCACCCCGGAGGTGTTAGCAGCAGGACTGGATGCCGCTGTTTTAACGCTTTCCCAGCAGGCTGTTCTGGGGATCCAGGCCAAGCGGGTGTTCAGCCTTTTGCAGAAAAAGGGCAGCCTATCGGATGAAACCATTACTCTGGACGATCTGCAATCCGTGGGTCTGGCCAGCTTCAATGAACTGGTTCCCTACCTGGAACGCCTTCGGGATGCGGATCTCGTCAGTCAAAACGATCGGGAAGAGGCTACGGAGTACAAGCCTGTTTTTCTCCCGGAAAGCACCGCGATCATCGACGTATCTCCTGAGTAGCGCTGGAGTGCGATCGTTTCGCCGTAGGTTGGGTTGAGGCACGAAACCCAAAAAGCTCAAGCTTATGATGGTTGAAGAGCGATCGTATTTTGGGGTATGATGGCAGACGATTGTTTTTGAGAGCGATCGTTTTGGAGGTTATCATTACAGCAGAAAAGCGATCGAGAGAAATAGAAAACAGTTCCGTAGGTTGGATTCAGGAGCGATTCACCATCAAATCCAATCACCTTAAGCTTAGAAAAAGTGGCAATATGTTTTTCTAGCTTATGATAAGCAATGATTTGCTCCTCTAAGTTACGAGCCTTAGCGATATAGCCCAACCAACCACGAGTTTGCTCTTCGTAAGTTACGACCGTAACATAAATATCTTCAGGAGAAAGTATAGTAAGTCTCATTATAATCCTTTGAGCAATCTCCCCGCCACGCTCAAGAATGCTCAGATGATCAGTGTCTAAAAGGTACATTATTCAACCTCAGATAGATCAAATAAATCTTTATGATACTGACGATACTCCCTGCCGATCGCAATCGCTTCTTCAAAACTAGGATCGTCAGCAAATACGCCAACGATATTTTCCCACCAAGGTTTAATAGCATTTGTACTACTCAGTAAAGAGAGCTTTAATTGCACAACTTCAGCTTCAAGTTTCGATAGACGTTCTTCAACTTTAGATGGAGACATAAAGGCTACCAACGTAAGGTGGAATAAAATGGACTGGTAGATCGGCTGAAAC